>CALWQE010000086.1 GCA_944383605.1 uncultured Lachnospiraceae bacterium | reverse complement strand
GCGGTCTCTGAGGTGGTGGAGACGCGGAAGCTGTACAGATATTCATTGATATAATAAACCTTGCTGACAGAGCACATCCGCAGCCAGTAGTTCCAGTCCAGGGTGAACCAGAGATCCGGGTCGAAGGCGCCGATCTCCAGAGAGGTGCTTTTGCGGAACATAACGTTGGAGGGCTCCGCATTATAATTATGATTGCGGAAGGAGCGGCGGGCCAGTTTCTTTCCGTCCCACAGACAGGATGTGCGGAAGGGGCGGCGGTTCATCACCACCTTCCCTGTCTCGTCAATGATATGGGAGCCGGAGAACACCATGCCCACTTCCGGGTAATTTTCCAGAATATCTACCTTTTTCTGGAAGTTGTCGGGGGTCAACAGGTCATCGGCGCACAGCAGCTGCATATATTCGCATGTTCCGTATTTCAGACAGTTGTTCCAGTTTCCCACCATGCCCACGTTGGTTTCATTCTGAATCAGCCGGATTCTGGGATCATCGAAGGAGCGGATCACAGAGACGGTGTTGTCTGTGGAAGCGTTGTCTATGATAATCAGTTCAAAATCGGGGTATGTCTGGTTCAGAACAGACTGGATGGTCTGGGCCAGATAGGTTTCGCCGTTGTAAACCGGGATGCACACACTTATTTTAGGCATTTTTTTTTCCACCTTTGTATTTTTGTAAATTTCTTTGTTTCATAGGAAACTGCGTTCCCTATGAAACAAAAGTGCTCCTTTATAATTCTTTTTAATGCGTTATATTTAGTAACAGTTCCGCCATGCAGGCCAAAGCCCTCCTGCGATGGCTGGACTGTTACCTATATTATCACATAAAACAGCACAGATAAAGCACAAAATGCGCCGGCTATGGAATAAATCACAGCGGACAGCGCCTGCTTCCACCGGACAGCGCTGCCGTCCAGCGATGCGGCGGCCAGGCCGGTATATACCGCGAAGGGGAAAAGCACAGGCACAATATACCGGAAATCCATGGTACATCCAAAAGGATAACCAATATTGAAGCTGACATACGAGATCAGCTGGGTGACAGTCAGCACAGGCAGGCCGTAACGGAGCACCGGATGGAGCCGCCGGTTTTTCAGGCACCAGACCATATAGATCAGGTAAAAAACGGTCAGAACCAGAAAAAGCAGCAGGAAGCTGTCGGCCAGCAGCCGGGGCGCGTCAAATTCCCATTCCCCAAAGAGGGCGCATTTCAGCAGATAGGTCCACAGATTATAATCTCCTCTGGGATTGCACCAGCTGCCGAAATATTCCGACAGGGGGAAGGAGAGAAAACGTTCTCCCACAGTGCGCCAGCCGATATAGAGGTCGCTGTCTATGGGAGGGGCCGGCACATAGCCCAGGGGCTGATGAAGTACGATCATATTCCGGATGGAGTGCCACAGGCCCAGAGGGGCGCAGACCGCCAGAAAGGCGGCGAACTGGCCGATCAGCCTTTTTACCGTCAGCCCGGACAGGCCGGCGGCAAAGGGAGGCAGAGCCTTTTGGGGGTGCCGGGCCTGCCGGATGCACAGGATCAGGACAGCCAGAAAAACAGGGCCGGTAAACAGGGCGGCCATGCCTCCTGACAGCTTGCTCATCATGGCGCATCCGATGGATACAGCCAGGAGGAGGATATTCCGGAAGGTGGGCCGGTTGTAGTATTTGACGGTATACAGTATGGCCAGGAAAAAGAAAAAGGTCATAGCGGTATCATTGTTGATGGAACCGGCCAGCAGGTAAAAAGCGGGGTGAAAGGCAATGAGGGCCGCCGCGGTCAGGCAGGCGTTTTCTTTCAGCTTCAGCTCCCGGGCCGCCCGGTAAGCCACCGGGATCATCATGACGGAGAGCATACAGGGAACCACCTGAACCCAGGAGCCGCTGAGCGGGTCAATGCCGGTCAGGCCCACCAGGCGGAGAAACAAAGCGGTCATCAGATGGCTGAGAGGGCCGTGGTAAAACTGCCCTTCATAGCTGTCAGGCAGGCTGAATCCCTCATAAAAGCCCAGCATATAAGGATAATGTCCGTCCGCATCCCACACGTCATGCTGGCGCACATCGGGATAGGTGTAAATGGCGTAGCCGATCCGCATAGCCATGCCGGCGATCAGGATGGCATAAAAAATGTGCTCCTTCGGCAGCTTCAGCCGGATGGCAGCCGCCGCGTACAGGAAGGAGAGAAATACCACAGACAGCATTATGGCCTTAAACCGCTCTCCGTTTCCGATGGACATAAAAGAAGCCAGGCCCAGAGAAACGGTTACGGCAGCCGCGATGCCGGCGTAAATAAAAAAAGAAACTTTTTTCGTATCGTACTGCGAATCCATAGAGAATCTCCTGTATAAAATTTGATAGAAGCATTATAGCACAGATTGGGAAGGGGGGAAAGTGGAAAGAAGGCGGAAAGGCGCGCAAGGGGGTAGCGTGGGCCTTCCTTTTGTGGTAGAATAAAGAAGCGGTTTTTGAAACAGGGGATTTTCCTGTTTGCCGCAGCGGGATTCCCGCGGCCGCAAGCGCCGCAGTCGGGTCCTGAAATCATCGGGAGGCTGAAAGAATTATGAAAAGCTATATAAAAATTGCCAGGCCGGATCACTGGATTAAAAATCTGTTTATTGTGCCGGGGGTGATTCTGGCCAATCTGCTGACAGACACGTCTTTTACGCCTGAGATCGGTATCAGGTTTATCATCGGGTTTATGGCCACCTGCCTGATCGCGTCGGCCAATTATGTGATCAATGAATGGCTGGACGCCAAATTTGACAAATACCATCCCACGAAAAAGTACCGGCCTGTAGTGACCGGGCATATGAAATTTTCCCTGGTAATGGTGGAGTACGCGATCCTGATCGCGGCCGGGCTGGGCCTGTCTGTCCTGGTGTCCCGGTACTTCCTCTATATGGAAATCTGGCTGCTGGTGATGGGCGTGCTGTACAATGTGGAGCCGGTTCGGACGAAGGATATCGCCTATCTGGACGTGCTGTCGGAATCCGTTAATAATCTGATCCGCCTGCTGCTGGGATGGTTTATTATTACCAGCCAGTATCAGCCGCCGCTCAGTATTATGGTAGGCTACTGGATGGGCGGCGCCTTTTTGATGGCGACAAAACGTTTTGCAGAGTACCGGATGATCAACGACCCGGAACGGGCGGGGCTGTACCGGAAGTCCTTCCGCCATTATACAGAACATTCTCTGCTGATTTCCGCCTTCTTTTACGCCCTTTCTTCGGCGTTTCTGGTGGGAATCTTCATGCTGAAGTACCGGATCGAATATCTGCTGGCCATGCCCCTGATTTTCGGCCTGTTCTGTTTTTATCTTTATATTGCCTTCAAGCCGGATTCTGCGGTGCAGAAGCCGGAGAAGCTGTATCATGAAAAGGCGCTGTTTGTCTATATTATTTTTATGGTGGCCGTTATGGTGGTGCTTACCTACATACGGATTCCGGCGCTGGATTATTTCGTGGAAACGCTGCTGATTAACGTGTAAAAGAGGTGCCAGGGTGAAAAGTGGGAAAAAGGATCGCAATACCGTAAAGGAAGAGCCTGTCAGGATGAGAAAGTCCCTGATGGAATATGACGCGGTGATTTTTGACGTGGATGGGACGCTGTATTTTCAGCGTCCCATGCGCTTAAAAATGGCATGGAGGCTGGGATGTTTCTATCTGCTGCGCCCCTGGAGGCTCCGGGAACTGGCAGCGCTGAAATATTTCCGAAAGCTGCGGGAGAGGTGGCAGGAGGAAAAAGAAGAAAACAGCGGCGGGCCGCTGGATCAGAGACAGTATGAAGCGGTGGGGAAGAAGCTGGGGATGGCTGCCTCCAGGGTGAAGGAAACGGTGGAGCGGTGGATGTATGAGACGCCTCTGGATCTGCTGCCGGGCTGCCAGGACCGGATGATAACCGGGCTGATGGAGCGGCTGAGCCGCCGGGGCGCGGCGGTGATGGTATATTCTGATTATCCGGCGCAGGATAAGCTGAAGGCGATGGGCGTACCGGTTCAGGAGGGCAGGGTATTCTGCGCCCTGGATCCGGATATGATGTGCCTGAAACCGAATCCGAAGGGGATGCGGCATATTTTGGAGACTGCAGGGTTTCAGCCGGAGCAGGCGCTGATGATCGGGGACCGGTACAGCCGGGATGGGCTTTCCGCTAAAAATGTGGGAGCGGACTGGCTGATCCTGCCTGCCAGCCCCCGCCAGAGAAGAAAGCTGTTAAAGGAGATTTTGGATGAGAGCTGAGAAAAAAACAGTGAGGGCAATCCTGCTGCTGGCGCTGCTGGCCTTTGCCATAGAAGGATTCTTTTTTAACTTCCATTCCTTTCGTCTGGCCGCAGGCGGCTTCTCCTACCATGACGTACCGCTGAGCCAGGTGGAAGCCGTGGGGTTTTCCTATGACCCGTCTACCGGCTATCTGAACTCTGTCCCGGAAGAGGGGGAGCATTATTTTGAGCTGAAGAACTTTAATCAGAAGGCAGGCACCATCTATGTGGATTTTCAGGTGGACGGAGAAGGGACGGTATGCAAGGCAGGCGTCTGGTATACCGATCAGGCCAACAACGAGTATGTGATGCTGGATCTGCGGAATGTGTCGGAGAATGTGGAGGAAAGCAAATATTTTACCTGCTGGTTTTATGGGGAATCCAGAGATCTGCGGGTCTACTTTAATGAAACGCCGGTGACTGTAACCGGCTTTGAGGTGAATAAGACGGTTCCCTGGACGTTTCAGCCGCTGCGCTTTGCCATTGTTTTTTCAGTGCTTCTGCTCTTTTATCTGATCAGCGGGAACAGATGGTTTCTGTGTCCGGTGGAAGAGCAGGGGAGGGGGCACCGGCTGCTGACGGCGGCGTCGCTGGCGCTTTTTTGCGGCCTTCTGTTTTTCACCGCCTTCACATCGGTGGAAAAGAAAGCTGTGGGCCTGGATACAGGGGATCTGTACAGCCAGGATCTGACAGACGCTTTTCTGGCCGGGCAGCTGTCGCTGCTGACAGAGCCTGACCCGCTGCTGGAAACGCTGGAAAATCCTTATGACATAGACGCCCGGAACAGCGTGGGACTGTATGCCGACGGCCAGTACCGGATGGATGTGTCCTATTATAATGGGAAATATTACTGCTATTTCGGCCCGGTAGCGGCGCTGCTGCTGTTTGTCCCCTATACCCTTGTGACCGGACAGTATCTCCAGACGGCCTGGGGCTGCCTTCTTTTCGCCGCTGCCGCCGCCGGTTTTATGGCCGCTGCGGTGGAAGCCTTTGTCCGGCGGTATCTGGGCAGGCTGCCGTATGGATATCTCTTTTTGGGCAACCTGATCCTCTGGTTTTCCAGCGGGCTGCTCTGGAATCTGCGCCGTCCTCTTTTTTATGAGCTGGCGATCCTCTCCTCGGCGGCTTTTGTGGCGCTGGGCTTTTATATGATTATTACAGCGGCAGGGGAAAGGCTGTCTCTCTGGCGTCTGGCTGCAGGCTGCCTGTCCCTGGCGCTGGCGGTAGGCTGCCGTCCTTTAAGCATCCTGTATTCTCTGGCAATCGTGCCGGTGCTGTGGCTTCAGTACCGGAAATACCGGGATAACCGGAAGATGACAGCGGGGGCGGCTCTGGCCATCGGCCTGCCTTATCTGATCGTGGGCGGCCTGCTGGCCTGGTATAATCTGGCCCGGTTCGGGTCTGTGGCAGAGTTCGGCGTTACCTATCAGCTTTCTACCATCGATATGGGAGGGGAATCCTGGAAGCCGCAGATCCTTCCTGTCTGCATCTGGCTGATGATGCTGGTGCCGCCGGCGGTGAATGAAAATTTCCCCTTTATACATGGCGATACAGACGGCCAGCTGAATTTTGTCGGCACCTTTGCCCGGCAGAACCGGGAGGTGGGATTGTTTTTCCAGAATCCGCTGCTGTTTGTGCTTTTCAGTCCGGGCGCAATCCGGCAGGCGAAAAGGGCTTATGGCAAAAATCCGGTCCGGGCTGTGCTGCTGGCGCTGGGATGCGCCCTGGCGGTATTCGCGGTCAGCTCCTTTACCGGCGGCGTGGCGGTGCGGTACGCCACAGATTACGGCGTGGTTATGTCTGTGGCCGCTTTGCTGATTTATTTCGGCCTTTATCCGGCGGCAAAGGAAAAAGGGCTGGCCAGGCTGCTGGCCCGGGCGCTGCTGCTGGCGGCAGTAATCGCTGCGGCTGTCGGATTTTTCCGCAGCCTGTACGGCGAGGGGGACTGGCTGTGGCGGTATCACGCGGATCTGTACCTGAAGCTGGAATATCTTTTCTGCTTCTGGATGTGAGAAGGCTCCGGATTTTTTGAGGGATGGTTCTGAATATACAAAAATTTTGCTTTCCACGGCAAAAAAAATTGTAAAAACAGGACATAGAAATCATCCGTTTTCTTTTTTATAATGATAAACAATTAAAGGAGTATAAAAAGGTTTAAGGAGGTTAGCGGATGAAAACACTGTCACCGAAAGAAAATTATTTAAGACTGACCACAGGGGAGTGCCCGGAATATGTGCCCAACTATACGATGATGCAGATACCGGGAAAGCCTCCGGTAGCGGCGGCGATTCATGCGCCCAGCATCCTGGGGTATTTCAGAGGCCCTCAGGGCGGCGTGGATCCCTGGGGCGTAAAATATGTAACCAGCGAGTCTACAAATAACGCGGCGATTCCGGAGCCCAACAATTTCCTGATTACGGATATTACGAAATGGCGCGATGTTTTAAAGAAGCCGGATTATTCCAATGTGGACTGGGAAGCGCTGGCGAAAAAGGATCTGGAAATGTCCGGTATCGATCCTACCCAGACAGCGCTGATGTTCGGTTCTCAGGCAGGCGTATTCCAGGATCTGATGGCGTTTATGGGCTTTACAGAGGGTCTGTGCGCGATGTTTGAGGAGCCGGATGAGGTAAAAGCCCTGTTTGATTTTATTACGGATGTGTATCTGGAAACCCAGAATGCCTGCATGGACTATTATAAGCCGGATATTTACTACATGCTGGATGACTCCGCGAACCAGATGGCGCCCTTTGTCTCTCTGGATATGTATCGGGAATTTCTGATGCCTTATTACAAGAAGATGGCGAAGCCGGCCATCGAGAGAGGCATTCCGATTCAGTTCCATAACTGCGGAAACTGTACAGAATATCTGGACGATATGGTAAACGACCTGGGCGTAAAGATCTGGGATCCGGTCCAGACGATGAACGACCTGGTGGCGATCAAGAAGAAGTACGGCAATAGGCTGGCGATTGCCGGCGGCTGGGACTTTGTGGTTCCCAGTACATGGCCTGATGTAGACGAGGAATGGGTGCGCTCTACAGTGCGGGATTCCATTGACCGTCTGGCGCCTGGCGGCGGCTACGCCTTCTGCGGAGCGGTACTCGGCGCGAAGGGCGATGAGATGACCCCGATCGTAAACGGATGGGTACAGGACGAAGTAGAGAAATACGGCGCGGATTTCTATCAGAAATAATGGAAAACAGAGGGGAAAGCTGCTTTCTCCCTGTGCTGAAAAGGGAGCGGGAAAGGCCCGGAGGGCCGCCCGCTCTTTTATTATTTTATAGGAAACTGCGTTCCCTATGAAATAATAATGCTCCGCAGGATTCTTTTTTACGGGCCGCCCGTTCATTGACAGCCGCCGGTTTCGTTGCTATGATGGTAACAGGGAAAAAGGAATTGGCAGAATCCATCTTTTAGCGGATAGAAGGGAAGGTTGATATGTGTGAAACAATGTATGGATGCAGATAATCTCCACCGGCGGCTGAAAAAGATTATCGGACAGCTGAACGCC
>CALWQE010000085.1 GCA_944383605.1 uncultured Lachnospiraceae bacterium | reverse complement strand
GTCCCGTCTTCGATTTCCGCACAGGGAGAAAAGCCATCCTTCCCATAATATTCCATCCGCAGCCGGACAAGAGGGATAAAGCTGCTGTCAGCCGGGTTTCTGGCCACCGGGCAGTCATCCTCAAGATCAAAATATATTGTATGGCGTATCCCGCAAGTCAGCGGCCGGTCAAATTGAAGCAGAAACCAGTTTCCGGCTTCCGGCTCCGGGCCGAAAGGAAGCCACCGCATCCTCCCTTCCTGGCCGGGCGTCCTTCTGACGGACCGGGTTTCCCCGCCGGCCCTTACGCTGACCAGCCCCGTCACCTCTGCCTGCTCCAGGAATAGATCCTTTTCTGTCTCAAAGGGGATATCGCTGGCCAGCAGCCTGGTTCCCCGGGGCAGAAGAAAGCTTCCGGCAAAGCCGCTGATTTTTACATATGTACGGGCAGGCACCCGTCTGCGCTGCTTCATGCCCAGTATCTTCAGGTAAATCTTCCGATGCTCATCCCCGATCTGATCCAGGTGAAACTGCTGCATTTCCTTCATCCACGCCATCAGCTGAAGGAAGGTAATGCCCGGGTCATGCTCATTATAATCTGTCCATTCCGGATAGAGGCCGGCTATCATCCCCCGCGCTTTTTCAAATATTTCCTCATAATTTTCATTATCCAGATTTATAACCGGAAGCATATCTTTCCTCCTGTCAACGCCAGCCAGGCCGTCCGCCGTGGCTCATTTTGCCATACGCCGCTGTTATGATCCCTTTATCTTCACTATGATTTCATGATTCCCGCTGACCGGAAGGATATAGACGCCGGAGGTCTGATCGGAAAGATCCATCTCGGTTCTGCCGCCCTGTCTGCTCTGCCTGCTGGCAGTGACCCGGAGGCTTTCCATATAATAGATACCGGGAATCTCTTTTATGGCGTTTGTAATCTGGGACAGATTCGGCGCCGTCCCGATCTCCCATCCCCTGCCGTCATAATTGCCTGTAACAGGATTCAGAAATTCCTCCAGTCTTTTTTCTGCGGCGGAGCGCACCCGGAAGATCTCGTCATACTCTGCAACCTGCACTGTAACCGAAACAGAGATCTCCAGAAAGTCCGGCTCTATAATATGAAATCTGTCCTGGGCCAGCAGCTGTGGGCTGACCCACTCCTCCATCCTGTTCATCAGCCTTATTCGCACAGAATCAAAATATTTTCTTCCATTTTCATAATCCGTCTGCAGGACTGCCAGCGTAATGTGGCCGTAATCCTCCTCGCCCTTTTCGTTTCGGTTGGAAAAGCATTTCGCCCTGCATATGCTTCTTTCCGCATACAGCGCCAGATCCTCATAGTCGCTGGCTGTCACCGCCCGGAAGCCGTGGCGCAGAGCGGCTGCGCTGCGCTGAACCGCTCTTTGAAGCGGCTCCTGATCGCAGCCTCCGGTGGTGATCTCATAATTGTCCACTTCACTGATAAAACCGATCACCCGGTTCAGCCTGCTGATGGTATGCCTGGGCAGATTTCCCGCCCGGCCGCCGCCCCGGCTGTATTCCACACGGACATTGGAGCCGCTTCCCCAGTCCGGCACCCGGCCGCCGCTGCGGCCGTCGGAAAATGTAATCACTCCCTGGATCCGGTCAGCGCAGTAGCACCGCTCATCCGTTCCCCGGCCCTCCAGTGAGGATACTTCTTCCCACTCGACCCACACCGCTTCCACCTCTCCTGCCGGGGATAATTCCCGGCGGACTCTGCGCGCCTTTTCCAGGTCTTTCAGTTCTTCCTCCAGATGATTCCCTGCCTCCTTCACCCACACATGGAGACGGCAGATATTTCCCTCCCGCAGGCGGCATTCATGGCTTCCTGCCCCTGCCGATACGGTGAACAGCTCCGGCGTCATCGTCTCCACCGCTTCCACCGGCGTGGTATTCATATGGATGCCTGTCAGCTTCTGGAGAGAAAACCTGTCCTTCCCCCGTATATAAGCCTGCTCCATATCAGTAATCCGGATCCAGTACCGGTTTTTTCCCAGCAGCCTTCTGGAAGTAAAATCCGGGCTGCCATTTATCGTAATGATTCCTGTCTTTTTAAAATTTTCTGTCTCATCTACCGCGTTCAGATTTTTCCAGCCCTGCTTTGCGCTGTATTCAAACCGGAGGGCCGGCATCGGAGCCGCCTTGTTTTCCTCCAGGGAAAACAGCATTTTAATGGGGCCGCCCACCGGCGGACGCGCAAACCCCAGATAAAGGGAGGGGGAGGTTTCCCGTATTCCCTCCAGCATGAAAAATCCTTTCCCGCCCGGCCGCAGGCTGTAATCCGGGAAGCGCACTGTATCCAGATTGTTTCCGGCGGAAAAATATTCCGGCGCCGCTCCCTTTCCCAGATATTCATACCGCAGCCGTGGATTGCTGACCAGAGGGGAGACATAATCGCCCTTGAGCTTATACAGATTATTCATCTTCAGCACCCTGGCCCGGATGCAGCAGGCGTTGGCGGAGTTTACCAGCACCGGTTCCAGGTCGCCGGGGCACTGGAAGTGGAGGGATACCCGCCTGAACCCTGTCCCCTCCTGAATGCCGAACACCTGGGAATACTGGTTGGTCGCAAATAATCGGGCGAATCCATCGCCGTTAAAATATTCCCAGATTACCTCCGCGATGCTGATGTCATATTCCATATCCACCTTAAATTCCGTCCGCTTCATAATCGCTTTCCAGTCGATCTCCGGCTGAATATCCTGACGATCCAGAGGAAATTTAAGAAAATCCAGGTCAAAATCCAGGGTAATCATCGCGCCCCTCTTGCGGAACACCTCATCTGATATAAAATATACCTCATCATAGAGGGCCGGACGCTCTCCGAAGGGGAAAAACTCCCGGATCCGCTGATCCGTCCCGGCGGCGTTTACCGTATCCGGCGCAATATCCCGCCCTACCGACCGCAGCGTCATAGCGCCCAGGGAAAAGGTCTCAAATGGCTTTGCGTCCCGTACCCGGCAGCGGATCCAGAAGCTTTCCACTCCATCATGCTCCCGCAGGGCAAAAGGGGGCTGCTGTTCGCCTTTTTTCAGCGCTACCTGTCCCTGCACCACTTCCTGGTTCTGGAAAGGGAGAAACCCCTCCGCAGCGCCATACTCAAAAACCACATTTTCCCGGTTCAGAAAAGCCTCCAGCGTCCTGGCGGGCATCTGCCTGCCAAAGCTGTCCCAAAAGCTGCAGTATATCCAGGCTTCGCGCCGGATCCGCAGGACGGCGGGATGGGAAAAATACAATACATGCTCCTGCAGGCTGACGTCATGGAGATCGAACAGCAGACAGTCTTCCAGCTCTTCCCCTTCGCCGTTCTGGAACAGGCAGCTGATCTGATCGTTTTCACCGCAGCACAGATACATACAGTCTGGCTTTACCGGCGTGACATACAGATCCTGTGTCGTCTCAAATACCTGCCTGCCGCTCTCTCCGGCATCTGCCAGAACCGCCTCGCCCTGTCTGACCTCTGTCCCTTCCGCCTCTTCATTGACCAGAGAAAACGTCACATACCCGGCGGCCGGCACAGCCGGAAGCATCCGGGCGCCAATCTGATTAAAAAACATAATCCGGTTTTTTTCAGCCGCCTGATTGAACCGGCGTATGGTTCCCTCCATCATATCCGCGTAAATACAGGCCAGAGCCGTTCCCACATCCAGACGGTTTTCATCGAATCTCCATTCCGGGACATAGGAAGATAAATATTTTCTGATGTACTGGAGCAGATCCTCTTTTGTTCTGCTGTCCATTTTAGGCAGTTCCATTTCTGGCACCTCCTGTCTTTGCCCCATTTTTGCCTCTTTCCTGACGCGCCTGCGCGCTGTCCGGGTAAATCCGGAAGCTTTTTTCCAGACTGATCAGACTTTACCGCTCCCCGAACCCTTCATTCATATAATATGGATAGACCAGATTATAGGGGTTGTTGGTAGAGCGCACGATATAATCAATATGTATATTTAATTTGGCGTCGCTGCCGGCGGCCGGTACAGCCCTGACCTGGATATCCCGGATCCGCGGCTCCCACCGGATCAGCGCCTGCCGGATTTCCTGCTCCATCCGTGACAGGGAGGAAACATCCATCGTCTCAAATACATAATCCCAGACGCCGCAGCCAAACTCCGGCTCCATCATCCGTTCTCCCTTCCGGGTCATCAGGATAATATGGATCGCTTCCTGGATATCCTCCTCATACCCGGAGGTTTTCATCCGCCCTGTGGCGGCGTCAACTGTCACGGGAAATTTCCAGCCTACGCCTAAAAATTCTTTTCCAATCTTGTCTCTGTCCATTTTGTCTCCTTTCGGCGGCCCGCGCTGTCAGTTGATTTTGCAGATCGAGCCCTTCAGCTGGAGGGCGCCGCTGGCCTCTGCCTTCAGGGAGCCCTGGGCTTTCAGCTCCATCACGCTCCCCTCCATGCTGGTATTCTGCCCTTTCAGTTTCAGAGACTGCTTCGCTTCTGTCTCCACAGAAGCCGCCGCTATTTTGATCTTCTTACCGCCGCCGTCCAGCGTCACCATTTCCTCGCCCCCGGCCTTCAGCACCAGTTTATCCTTCGCTTCTATCGTAATCACACCCTTGGAGGCGTCCAGCTGAATCAGATTTTTTCCCTCAGCATCGGATATGGTGATCCGTTTGTCTTTATCCTCCAGGCGTATGTCCATTCCGCCGTTTGTTTTGATCTCTATTTTTTCCTGGTCTTTTGTCTCGTCAAAAAGAAGCTCGTGGCCTCCTTTCGTCCGGATGCTTTTAACCGAATTTTTTTCATTTGGCTTTCCCTCCGGCGCCTTATCCTCTGTATTCCACAGACAGCCCAGCACAACCGGAGAGCTGGGATCTCCCGCCAGAAAACCAACGATCACCTCTGTGTTAATCTCCGGAAGGAAATATTCGCCGTATCCGTTGCCGCAGTAGGGTTGCATCACCCGTACCCAGTTCAGGGAAGCCTGTGCTGTATTTCCCATCAGCAGCTGCACCTGCACCTGTCCGGGATGATCCTTATCCCAGTTGTTTTTCACTAAGCCGGTCATCACACTGTAACGGATATCCCCGCCAGTCTGCCCCCCGTCGCGGTTCAGCAGCATATCGCTAAATGCCATTTTCTTTATCCTCCCAGTTCAAATTCCGTGGTAAAGCCGTTCCCGCCGAAGATATGCTTTACCTCTGTCAGGACAGCCCTGATATCGCTGTCCTCCACGTCCAGCTTTTTGATCTCCACATAACGTCCCGGCACCAGCTCCGGAAGGCCGATGCATGCGCCGGAACCGTTTCTGCTCTTTTTCTTCATATCGTCCGCCTCATTCTGCGCCATAATATTTACGCTCTGCTGATCTTTCAGGTCAGTGCTGATGATGTCTCTGCGCAGCGGTTCCGCCGTCAGTTTATTGATTTTCCCCTCTGTCACAACCTTCCGGACAGCCTCCACATTCTTCTTCTCATCAACGCCGTACACATGGATTTCCGCATCGCAGTAGCTGCGGTTCATCCGGAAGGAGAGCAGGTTTTCTCCCCAGGTCAGCGTAATCGCCGGGGAGCGGTCTGTACTCTGGGGCTGATAGTAGACGGTGCCTGCCAGCACAAAAAATTCCTTTTCATCCTTCTTGCACAGTTCCTTCATCACAAAATCATAATCTGACATTTTCTGCTGGGTTACTGTCTCGATTTTCAGCGCCTTCGCGTCCTTTTTGATCTGCTTTTCCTGATAAACCTGACTGTATTTCCCGATTACCTCTTCAAAAATTTCCGCATAGCTTTTCTGGGAAAAAGTACGGTTTTCCTGATTCATCATCATCAGCCGCCTGACGTCCAGCGCCGTTACGCTGATGGATTCCGCCTCATCGAACGCATACTGAAGCTCATGGATATATCCCCAGAACACTTCCGTCAGGGAAGAGCCATAGCCCAGCCCGATTGTAACCACAGCCCCCAGCTGCAGCTTTTCCTTTACGTCTTTGTGCAGCTCGCTTTTTTTCCGGTCATATACATGCTCCAGGGTAAAGCTGGCGCTGCATGCCTGTTCCAGCGACAGCTGCACGCTGATCTGGCTGACATGGACGTCTTCCATCTCTGTAATATCCTTTCCGCCCACGGTCAGCTTCATGGCCGGAACCATAAAATGATTATATTTTTTCACCAGCTCGCTGTATGTGACGCCGGCACTCTCAAACAATCCCATCTATTTCCATCCCGCTTTCTGCTCTCAGAACCTGCCTGCGCCGCCCCGTAAATGGGGATTGCAGGCTCCGGTTACAATGCCGGAATACGCAGCATCTGCCCGATCTCCACATCCAGAGGATCCATAATGCCGTTTTCCTTCGCGATGACCCGCCACATATCCGGCGAACCATATTCCGCGCTGGCGTAGTTCCACAGATATTCCCCTTCCTTCAAAACCCTGTACTTGGTTCGGTCCGGAGACTGAGGCGGCGACCCCCGCTTCAGCCCTTCCTCCGATACGGAACGGAAGGTCAGATCCAGCGTCGCCCGGACAGGGATGCCGGATGAAAGAAACATGCTGAACTTCTGCTTTACCTCTGTGACGATCCCCTGAAAGGACATGGAGCCCCACACAAAGGTTACGATCGGCGGCCTATGAAGATCCCCGTCTACCTGGGTCAGCTTCACCACCTCATCCGTTAAAATGGTAACGTCCATCCCATCCTCCGTCGGATCGTCCAGGGAGGGGGGAAAATAGGTGTCAAACATCAAAGAGACGGTAAAGGTGGGGCTTTCGCCGGATACAAACTGACTGATCGTGCCCCGTCCTCCCGGTATGACTTTATCGGAATACCGTACCGTATTGGATACATTTAAATCTACGGGATTAAACTGACAGCTGATGTCATTTCCCCCTTCTACTTCCAGAACTGCTTTTTCCAGTCCCATTTACGGCGCCTCCTTTCCTTTTCCCAAACTGTTAGTCCATTCCTCTGCGCTGCCGCTCCAGGCGCAGCTGCCGTTCCATCCGGCGGATCACTTCCTCATACACCCGGTTATAATCCGTCCCGGTTATCTGCCTCTTCTGCAGCTCTCTGACCTGCTCCGACTGGGCTTCCACCGTTTTCTTCAGCTGATCCAGCTCCTGATACTGCCGTTCCAGCTTCTCCACCGTCTGGCTCTGCCGGGAAATCAGCCGCCGGGTTTCCTCCTGCTCTGTCACAATCTTCTTTTCCCGCGTCAGGATCTCTTCTGTCTGCCGGATTTCCCTGCTGCGCACCTCCCGGTTATCCTTCAGGACAATAGACCGCTGCTGCCCTGTCCCTTCCCCATAACCTGCGTATGCCGGGCTGCGGTAAACCGGCTGCATCCCTTCTCCCGATTCCGGCAGGAAGCCGCCTGCTTCCCCGGCCTCCGGCGGCCACAGAGGCCCTCCCTCTGCTCTCTGATAGCCTGTCTGTCCGGAAGCTGCCCTCCTCTGCCAGTCCAAAGCGCCTTCTGCTCCTTCTCTTTGCCGCAGCCACACCGCTTCCCGGATATCTCTGGCCAGGTTTTCCGTCACATCCTGGATCTGGGCTTCGGTCAGCCGGTATACCTGCCGGTGAAGGACTGCCCGAAGGCCCTCCGGATTCTGTTCCGGCAGGCTGCCTCTCTCCAGCATCCTGCCGCCGCTCATATAGGAGGACAGCCTGACCAGCTCCTCCGGACTGCCCTGGCTGATTGCCCGGAACAGCTCCCGCTTCTGGAAAACCAGGCTGTAGGGCCTGTCCAGAATCTCCTGATGGGAAAAGGACAGCAGAGGAATATCCCTTACCGTCAGCAGACGGCCGCCTCTGTTTCCCGGCTTCCTTTTTTCCAGCAGGACAGCCGTCAATTCCTCCTGTTTTTCCGGGGCCAGCCTTTCTGCCAGCCGGCTCAGTATCTCTTCCAGCTGGCGGGGACCGGCCATCCGGACCGCCTCTTTTACAGCCCGGATGGCCTCTTCGTTTTCCGGACTTCCCTCATGGGCGGAACGATACACCAGACGCCCCTCCCGAAGCTCCTCGGCGCGCTGCAGCCGGACGCGCCCCAGCGCGGCGCTGGTGACGGCTGTCCGTTCCATCTCCCGCCGCTGTCCCGCTTCCCGCTCTGACGGCGGCAGCCCTTCTCTCGCCAGCCGCT
>CALWQE010000084.1 GCA_944383605.1 uncultured Lachnospiraceae bacterium | reverse complement strand
CCAGACGGGAGCGCAGAGCCTCATAGCTGTACAGCCCCCGCCGCTTATCCTCAATGGCCTGGGGCGTCGCGCCCATGATAATGCCGAGATACCTGGCCTTTCCCTGCAGGGTGTCGTTATACATAGTCAGCAGCTTTTCGTAATTATATTGCCGGGTGACGGCATTGGGAATTTTATAGAGGTTTACCAGCTCGTCAATAAAGATTACCATGCCCGCATAACCGGCCATGCGGAAAAATACGGCAAAAATTTTCAGATAATCGTACCAGTCATCATCCGTAATAATAATGTTGACGCCCAGTTCCTCCCTGGCCTCTTTTTTTAGCGCATATTCCCCTCTGAACCAGCGCGCCACCTTTGCTTTCTGCGCGTCGTCGCCATCCACATAGGCATGATAGTAAACCGAGAGCAGACGGGCGAATTCAAAGCCATGCACCAGTTCGCTGACGGCAGAGGTGACAGCATAAATCTTCTGGTCAACAGCCTGGGTCAGCGCGGCATCCCCCGGCTCCAGCCCCGTCTCCCGGACAGCCTGGGCCTGCACCCCGCTGATCCAGCGGTCCAGCACCAGCGTCAGGGCACCACCCTCAGGCTTCGTCTTCGTAGAAAGGTTGCTGATCAGCTCCCGGTAGGTAGCCAGTCCCTGTCCCCGGGTGCCCTGCAGCCGCCGTTCCGGCGACAGATCCGCGTCAGCCACAATAAAGCCTTTGTCCATGACATAATTGCGGATGGTCTGTATCAGAAAGCTTTTGCCGGAGCCGTACCGGCCCACGATAAAGCGGAAAGACGCGCCGCCGTCCGCGATAATATCCACATCACGCAGCAGAGCCTCAATTTCATTTTTCCGCCCCACTGTAATATAAGGCAGGCCAATCCGGGGAACCACACCGCCCTTCAGAGAATTTAAAATAGCCTGCTCAATCCGTTTTGGAACTTTTCTGTGATTCTCATTCATTATCTTTTCCTCCAAACATTTGCAGGACATCGTCCCGGTAATCCTCCACGAGAGTGATCGTATCCCCGTCCCACTCCAGGACATTGTCGCCGATCTCGTCAAACAATGCCTCGTTAATGGTATCAGCCGCCACAGAGGGCATCAGATGGCCGGCTTTCAGATAGGATTCGGCAGACTGATTCCGGGCAAGAGCCAGAAGAATCTGCCTGTGGATCATATCCAGCATATCCAGAGCCCCATCCCCGGATTCTGTCTCCTTCTCCTGGCCCGGCCCCAGCCGACCAGTTTCTTCTATCTGCTGTGCTGCCGGGCTGTCAACAGCGTCTGCCGCAAAGTCCATTTCCTCCCCGGTCAGCAGACTGTCCCGTGTCACCTGCGCATCCTGCCGGATCTGTTCCAGATGGGAGAGATCGATTATAACCTCCGGCACCGCAGCCTTTCGTTCCTCCCGCTGTTCAGCCTGAATAACAGCTTCCACATAAACTGACGCCCATGCCTCGCCGGCATTTTCCCGCAGATAATGGCCGGTTTTCAGATATCTCCGCAGAATACGGTCTGTCGCGCGCAGGAAAGCGCGAAACCGGTCCCGGTCAAAATACAGGCTGTCATATCGTTTTTCCTGCCACACACCGCCGCGACAGTGATATTCCCTGCACGCGTCCAGTATATAATCAGCGTCCGGATGGGCCTGTTCCTCCCAGTAAAGGGCATTTCCCAGGGGATGCCACGAAAAAGCCCTCTGTTCCCCAAAGCAAGCGGCAAAAAAATCTTTGCCGTCCCCGGCAAATGTCCGGGACGCACAGCGCCAGACCGCCGCAAAGAAATGCTTCCCCTTTTCTCCCCCTTTTTGACAACCGGCAACCGTTCCAGCTTCTTTCCGGCAAATATACACAGGGCAGAGAAAATTTCCTCATCAGTAAATTCCTCCGGGCTGCGAAGAACGGCCAGAGCCTCATCTTTTTCTATCAGGGCAGGGTCCGCGTACCGGCGGGCCAACGCCGGAGAAAGATCGTGGAGCACCGCATATTCCAGCATCCAGCGGCGCAGATTTCTGTCCATACCAGGACAGCCCATCCCGGAATCCAGAAAGCCCGTCTCAAATTCTTCCATCTTCTGCAGACTGTCCTCCGGTGAAACTGTCCCGATTCCATTGAGCAGTTCATAGAGATACATATAAGCAAGAGAGCTGGCAACAGGCAAAAAAATCCCCTTCCTGACGTGAGTCCGCCAGGTGAAATAGCCTCGCAGCTGCCGGAGATTCAATTCATGGTAGTCAGGAAAATACAGCTGGCACCCTTCTTCACAGGGCGCGTCATCCTCATAATCCTCCATAAACTTGCCCTGCCGGTAAAAATTTTTACATTTAACGGCAAAAAAGCTGCCGCTGCCCTCATACAGCAGCTGCATCTCGCGGATCTTCTCCGGGATCTCCAGCACAGTCTCCGAAAATCCGGCCCTGGCAGCAGGCAGCCCAGTATCCGAAAATCCGGCCTCGGCAGCAGGCAGCGCAGTGTCCGGACAGACGATGGCCGATTCCGCAGGCGGCGTGTCCAGCACAACGGTATAACCATGCCCTTCGTCTGCGTAAACAGCGCGGTCAAAGAGACGGAAAACCACGTCCCGGCTCGTATCGGCCTCAAATCTGACCCCCACCCATTTGCTCCCCTTCATGCGGAAAGGAAGGGACAGATAAGGTGCCCGGATTTCCGAAAGAACCCGCTGGCCGCATTTGATGTCACACCTCTGAATTTCCGTCCCCGTATCAGAATCCCACTGCCGCATCAAAAGAGCCACCCAATTTCCTGTATTGGGATCGGCCAGAACAGAAATGCCGGGAAAATCAGCCCA
>CALWQE010000083.1 GCA_944383605.1 uncultured Lachnospiraceae bacterium | reverse complement strand
CCTGAGCAGCCGCGGTCTGTCAGTTTATCTTTATCGCAGATGACGGAGATATCCGGCTCTACCCAGTTTTTGTCATCTGCGTCCAGGTTGACGGCAAAAGGAGCGGCATAAACTTCGCAATCTCCCTCTCGTGCGGTGATATAAGAATCAATGACGCTGGCAAGCTTTGTACTTAGTTTCTGATGAATCCTGCTGGGCGGAGCCATATCATACAGCTGCCCATTGATCAGCTCAGCGCGCTGGCCATCCGGCAGGCTCCAGTAGTCTTCTGTGGTATACGTCCATTCTTTGGGCAATGGCATTATAACACTTCCTTTCCTTCTATGATTATTATTTTCATATTATCTTTACCGCATTCAGACAATTAGCCATCTCATTTGTTTCTACTTTTCATTTTACACGCTGCAGGTGGAAAAGCAAGGTTTTTGCATATAAAAAGGAGAAATTTCTCCGGCAAGACGGTGATTCCCTTTGCCACATCCGGGGGAAGCGGTATCGGCGGCGCAGAGAAAAGCCTGCGGGAACACTGCCCGAAAGCAAATTGGAAGCAGGGAAAGTTAGTAAACAGCGGAGCGGCCGCATGGGCAAAGTCTGTTCTGGGAGAGTGAGGCGTCTATGCCAAGAGGTTCGGAAGAATTAACGAACGCAAGGAAAGAAGAAATCATAAACGCCTGCGCCGTTCTCTATGAAACTATGAGTTTCAGGGATATTACGATCAGGGACATCGGGGATAAGACTTCTTTTACCAGGACCTCCATCTATAACTATTTTCAGACAAAGGAAGAAATTTTTCTGGCGCTCCTGAAACGGGAGCATGATGCCTGGATTGCGGACATGGATGAAATATTACGGCAGAATACTGCTATGGATGCGGAGGCATTCGCAGAGACTTTTGCCCGGGTTCTGGAGAAACGCAGCTGTATGCTGAAACTGATGTCCATGAATATTTACGATATGAAAGTCAGCAGCCGGATGGAAAATCTGGTGGATTTTAAGAAATCCTACGCAGAAGCCCTAGATACATTAGACGAATGCCTGCAAAAGTGTTTTCCGGCTATGACGGAGGAGGAGAGAAAAGAGTTCCTTTACGCCTTTTTCCCCTTTTTGTTTGGGATACATCCCTATACAGCGCATACTGAAAAACAGCTGGAAGCAATGAAACAGGCAGGGGTAAAGGGGGGAGACTGTACGATTTATGAACTGACAAAGCCTTTCCTGCTCCGTCTGCTGAAATCCTTTTTATCAGATGGGACTCCCATCTGATAAACGCTCTGCGGGAATGCACAGGGATTCGGAGAAGTATTATGCCGGCTTGTGCCGGCCCGAATCCCGCGCTTCCTCTGGCACTTTCGTTACAGCTTCATCCAATCATCCCTGTCAAAGTAATCAATCTGCATCGCATGGCGCACATCCCTAAGGGTAGCCGCTGCAGTTTTTTCTGCCGCTTCACTGCCGGCTTTCAGCAGGTCGTACACATCGGACAGCCGTCCTTCCCACATCTTTCTCCGGTTCCGGATCGGCTCCAGCTCTGCCTGCATCACATTGTTCAGGAATTTCTTTACCTTCACATCGCCCAGGCCGCCCCGGCGGTAATGGTCTTTTAACTCATCCAGGCAGCTGTATTCCGGCAGAAATTCTGCGAAATGCTCCGGCCTGCTGAAGGCGTCCAGATAAATAAATACCGGGTTGCCTTCCACCTTTCCAGGGTCTTCCACCCGCAGATGGTTGGGGTCTGTGAACATGGACATGACTTTTTTCTTAATATCTGCCGGTTCCTCAGAGAGATAGATACAGTTCCCCAGGGACTTGCTCATTTTAGCCTTTCCATCGATGCCGGGCAGACGAAGGCAGGCCTGGTTTTTGGGCAGGACGATTTCCGGCTCAGTCAGCGTTTCTCCGTAAATGGAATTAAATTTATGAACGATCTCTCTGCACTGCTCCAGCATGGGCATCTGATCCTCCCCTACCGGAACTGCCGTAGCCCGGAATGCTGTAATATCCGCCGCCTGGCTGATGGGATAGCAGAAGAAGCCGACGGGGATGCTGGCCTCGAAGTTGCGCATCTGGATTTCCGCCTTTACGGTAGGATTGCGCTGTACCCGGGAGACAGTGACCAGATTCATGTAATAAAAGGTCAGCTCAGTCAGCTGAGGAATCATGGACTGAATAAAAATGGTGGACTTGTCCGGATCCAGGCCGCAGGCCAGATAATCCAGAGCCACCTGGATGATATTCTGACGGACCTTTTCCGGGTGTTCCGCATTGTCTGTCAGCGCCTGGGCATCGGCGATCATAATGTAGATTTCATCATACCGCCCGGAATTTTGCAGCTCTACCCGTTCCTTCAATGATCCTACATAATGCCCTACATGGAGGCGGCCGGTCGGCCGGTCGCCGGTTAATATGATCTGTTTCATAAAGATACTCCTTTATATAATATTTTATATTTGCAGTAAATGCCATCAGCAGGGTGACTTTCTTTATCATACCAGAATATTTGCCGAAACGCTATAGTCCTTTGAAAGCTTTTGCCAGGAGCTGCGCAGCAGCAGATAGCCTGCGAAGCAGGCGGTCTGTGGCCTGCATGGCTGAACTGTTACGGGGTGTCGGCAAAAGCTGGCCCGATTAAAAAAATTTTTATGCGCCGCAACTTTTTTCAGGGTAAAATCATCTATAAGACAGAAAGACAAAAGGCGCCGGAGAAAGGAGCAGTGATGAGACAGGAGCTCTATGAAAAAATTGTTCAGTATATTATAGAAAATCAGGATAAGTTTTACCGGCTGGCTTACAGCTATG
>CALWQE010000082.1 GCA_944383605.1 uncultured Lachnospiraceae bacterium | reverse complement strand
GGACGAATCCCAGAGCCAGTACATACAGCGCCTTCCCCGTCACCTCTGTCCACACGCCATAGGACAGCAGGAAATAGCAGGCGCAGGTGATGACTGCAAAAGCGCCGGAATTGGAATCCTTCAGGATCTCCAGCCGCCGCTCCCTGGTCTGCCAGGAACTCATGGCGTCCGCCGTGTCCAGCAGGCCGTCCAGATGGATGCCGCCGCTGACGAGCACCGGAATCAGCAGGATCACCGCCGGATTAAAGGGCCGGGACATGCCGTTAATCAGGCTGAACCGCCCCCACAGAACAGCCAGCGCGCGGATCACCATCCCTACCGCCGGAAAAAAGCACATGGAATATTTCATATTTTCCTCTGTCCAGTCCACCTTCGGCATAGGGATTTTTGAATACATGGCGAAGGAAATTATCATCGCATTCCACAGTGTTCTGATCATCCTGTTTCCTCCTTCAAACCGTTTTTCCAGAGGGCTGCGGCAGAACCGGCATTCCCTTTTGGACGGCCCCGGCCCGCTCCAGCAGGCTGGTGATCTCCGGCCTGTCCCCTCCTTTGCGGCAGAGCGGAATCCCGTATACTACTTCAACCGCCAGATCCGCCATTCCGGCGATCCGCCGGTTGATTTCTCCCAGATACCGCAGATACCGGTCTGTCTCCGGATCATATTCGATCCCGTCAGAAAACAGTTCGTTGGAAACGATCAGCAGATGCTCCGCCTGGCCCGCCAGCCGTTCCACGCCTTCCAGCACAGCCTCCACCGTCCGTTCCCCGGCTCCGTCCTCCTGAAATACCTCATTGGCCGTCAGGTTGGACATGCATTCCAGCAGTACCGTTGTGGGCCGTTCCAGCCGCACCCTGCTCAGATGGGTAAAACATTCCACCGTCTCGAAATTTTTATCCTTCCGCATCTGACGGTGGCGGGCGATCCTTCTGTGGCTCTCCTCATCGAAGGGAAACATGGTGGCGATGTAAATCATCGCCTCTTCCCCCTGATGGCAGGCCACCGACAGGCTTTCCGCAAAGGCGGATTTGCCGCTGCCGCTGCCCCCGGTAATCAATGCCAGCATGTCTGCTCACCTCCAGCCTCCTGCTGCTCATAGGGCTCATAGGCGTCAATATTGATCTCTTCAAAGGTACTCATACTGTGATATACTGCCAGAGCCATATCCAGCAAAGGCATCAGCATCAGCCCGCCGGTTCCCTCTCCCAGATGCATGTCGCAGGTGAGGAAGGGCGTCATGCCCAGGGCTTCCAGCATCATAGCGCCTGCCGGCTCCTTTGATACATGGGAAGGAACCATATAATCCCGCACCCTGGCGTCAATCCGGCAGGCTGTCAGCGCCGCTACCGCGGAAATCATTCCATCGATCACTACCGGGATGCCGCAGGCTGCGCCGCCGATATACAGGCCGGCCATCCCGGCGATCTCATAGCCTCCCACCCGGCGCAGCACATCAATCGGATCCTCCGGGTTCATTTCCGGCCGGTGAAAATCCAAAATTTTCTGAATCACCTGGATTTTTTTCTCCAGTCCCTGGTCTGTCAGCCCGGAGCCTCTGCCTGTCACCCGCTCCGCCGGCTCGCCCAGCATCACAGAGGCCATAGCGCTGGAAGCCGTGGTATTTCCCACGCCCATCTCGCCGGTACAGATAATCTGATATCCCCGGTCCCGCAGCTCCTCCGCCATCTGAATGCCTACTTCAATGCCCCGGACAGCCTGTTCTCTGGTCATAGCAGGCCCCCTGGCCATATTTTCCGTCCCATAGGCGATCTTCCGGTTGATAATGCCTGTGTCCCTGGCTACGGCAATGTCCACGGGAAATACGTCCACGCCAGCCTGTTTCGCCATAATGCTGGCGCTGGCCTGCATGGTCATAAAATTTTCCGCCACCACTGCCGTTACCTCCACAGGGGACTGGCTGACCCCTTCCTCCAGCACGCCGTGATCGGCGCACATAATCACCAGAGCCTTTTTATCCAGCCGTACATCGCTGGTACGGAACATCCCCGCCATACGGGCCGTCACCGTTTCCAGCTTTCCCAGGCTGTACAGCGGCTTTCCGATATTGTCCCAGTGGGTTTTGCAGCGGGCCGCCGCTTCCTGATCCAGCGGCCTGATGGCCGCCAGCGCTTCCTGCAGATTCATCCTTTCCTCCTTCTCGATGCGTCATCAAGGTAAATTTAGAAGTTTATTTCATCCGGTTCCCGCCGGCTGCTCACCCCTTCCCGTCTCTGCCGCCTGCCATTCGCCTGACATGGTAGGAATCACACCGGGAAACGAAGCCGAAGGGTATATTCAGATTGGAATAATAATACAGATGGGGAAATCCGGCCGCCATATTTTCCGTACCGTGGATACACCGCCAGTTTCGCCTGCGCAGAGGCTTCCTGGCCTGGAAGCTGTCCCCGCAGCTGGTGCTGTCGAAATAGTGAAATTCATGTCCCCGCACCTTCTCGCCCGCCACGCCGATCATCTGATCCACATCAGCGGTCAGCTCAATATATCCGAACCGGTTCAGCCTGTCCGTCCGATAGGCCTCCCCGTCGATCACGCCGGCCATAGGATAGGAAACGCCGTCCATCCCCTCCATCATCCGGTGGAGATACATAAATCCGCCGCACTCTGCCATCACCGGCATCCCGCTGGATACCGCCCGGCGGATACTGGCCAGCATGGAGGTATTCTCACTCAGCTCTCTGGCGAACAATTCCGGATATCCCCCTCCCAGCAGCAGGCCGTCCGCTTCCTCCGGCACTGCTTCATCGGAAACAGGGGAAAATTCCACCAGCCGGGCGCCCATCTCTTCCAGCACATCCAGGTTGTCCTGATAATAAAAGCAGAAGGCGCTGTCTCTGGCCACCGCGATCACGGCTTCCTCCGCAGCCTTCGGTACCATCGGCTTCACATACTCCGGATCCGGGGCCGTCCCCGCCAGACGGATCAGCCCCTCCAGATCCAGAGATTCCTCCATGATCTTTGCCAGTCCCTGTACCTTCTGGGACAGCCCTTCCACCTCGTCAGGCATAATCAGCCCCAGGTGACGGCTCTCCAGCACAAAATCCCGGATCACCGGCACATAGCCGTACACTGTTACAGGAAGCCGGCTTTCGATGGCCTCCTTCAGCTCCGGATAAATCATAGGGGAAACCTGGTTCAGAATCACCCCTCTGATCTGACTGTCCTCCTGAAATTCCAGAAAGCCCTGGATCAGCGCCAGGATGGACAGGCTCATCCCCTTTGTGTTTACAATCAGCACCGCCGGCGTCCGTGTTGCCCGGGCCAGATCATAGGCGCTGGCCCGGGCGGAAATACCGCCCAGGCCGTCATAATAGCCCATAACCCCTTCCATCACCGAAATGTCCGTCCCGGCGGCGTTTTTCGCCATCAGATAGTTGGTCACTTCCTCTCCGGAAAAAAAGGTGTCCAGGTTCCGGGAGCGGGCGCCAATGACCCGGGTATGGAACATGGGGTCAATATAATCCGGGCCGCATTTGAAGGAAGATACCTTCAGCCCTCTGTTGATCAGCGCCTGGAGGACGCCGCAGGTTATCATCGTTTTCCCGCTGCCGCTGGACGCGGCGCCGAGGAGTATTCTAGGCATCGCCATGTTCCGGCCCTCCTTCCGGCCCTCCTGTACAGGAAATAATATACACTGGGTTCTGGCCCATCATCATGTGATATCTGCCCACCGATTTGGAACGGGCCGCGCTGACGCTGACGATATCCACATCCGTCACCGGCAGGGAACGCAGGCAGCTGAGCGTCTCCGCCATCGACTCCAGCGCAATGGTATTGATCACGATCCGGCAGGCCGGGTTTTTCCGGAGCAGCAGCTCCATAATCTCTTTCAGGTTCCCTGATGAGCCGCCGATAAAGGCGTGGGTGGGAGCCGGGAGATCTTCCATAGCCTCCGGCGCCAGCCCTTCTGTCACCTGAATATTGGCCGCCTGAAATTTTCTCTGATTTTCCCCGATCAGCGCCACTGCATCCGGGTTTTTCTCGATCGCGTACACCATCCCCTCCCACGCCTGAAGGGCCATCTCAATGGAGACAGAACCGGTTCCCGCTCCCACATCGTAGACCACGGAATCTGATTTCAGCCGCAGCCGGGAAAGGGATACGCTGCGCACCTCGCTCTTGGTCATAGGCACCTTTCCCCGGATAAACAGCTCATCGTCCAGGCCGTGAGTTACCGGCAGCGCTCCTGCTTCCATGTTTTCTATCAGCACCACGCAGAGGCTGTCAAAGGTTTGGGCTGACAGCTCTTTGGGACTGCCCTGGGTGATCCGCTCCTCCGGATAGGAGAGCCGCTCCCCCACATACAGCTTCACATGGGAGAGGCCATATTCCATCAGCTGGCGGCAGATCCGGTTTACCCCGTCCTTACCGCCGGTCAGGGCAAATACCTTCCGGTTTCTGGCAGCCGCTCCCACCAGATTCCCTTCCTTTCCGTGAAGGCTGAGCAGCTTGACATCCTCCCAGGAAATACCCAGCCGTCCGCAGAAATATACCACCGAGGAAATCCCCGGCATCGTTTTCACCGGATATCCCTCCAGGCAGCGAAGCAGCTTTTTCGCGCCGCTGTAAAAGCCGATGTCGCCGGAGAGCAGGATGACCACCTTCCGGTATTCCGGATGGCTGTCAATATATGCTTTCAGCTCTTCGTTTTTATAAGATGCAAATACTGTTTTCCCCAGAGCCCGGGGATATTCCAGCATCCGCTCCGCTCCCAGCACCACGTCTGCCTCCCGGCAGGCCTCTGCCGCTTCCACGGTCATGGTTCCGCAGGAGCCCATGCCCATTCCGGCCAGAATGATCTCCGTTTTCCCGGCCTCTGCCAGCCGGGGCAGATTCCAGGTGCGGGCCAGGCTTTCCCTGACCGCGGCGGGGCCAAGCCCCTCCTCCCTGAGAGGGCGGCCGATCACGATCACCTTCACCCCTGCCTTTCTGGCAGCGGCCAGCTTGGCGCCGAAGCCGCCGCTGTGGCCTGTCTCCTTTGTTACCATATAGGAAGCGCCGATCTGGCGGAGCATCGCCGTATTCAGCTCTTCACTGAAAGGGCCCTGCATACAGATCAGATTTTTCCCTTCAAAGCCCAGTTCCACGCAGGACAGCACTGACTCTGCTGTGGACAGCACTCTGGCGAAAAGGCGGGTCTGATAGTCCCTGACAGCAGTAAATTCCTTCAGCTCCTTGCTGCCGGTCGTCAGCAGCACATTTCCCTCTGTATGATTCAGGTATTCCGCCGCCTCCGCCGCTGAGGAAACGCTGACCCAGTCCTCTGTCTCCTCTGCTGATTCGGACTCCCTGAGCAGCCTCATGCAGGGAACCTCCGCCCCCTGGCAGGCGGCCCGGATATTGGCGGAAACCTCAGCCGCGTAAGGGTGGGTGGCGTCCACCACCTGTACGAACCCCTCCGCCCTGATAAAAGCTTCCATCTCTTCCCGGCCCATCCGTCCCTGATGGACGGTCAGCCCTTCCCGGGGAGCTATGATTTTTTCACCGTATTCTGTTGCCACAGACGCTGTCACCAGGACGCCGGCATCCGCCAGGTCGCAGGCCAGCTGCCGTCCTTCCACCGTCCCGGCAAAAACCAAAAATTTATACATCCCGGTATCCTCTGGGCGTTACCATCTTGCCGCCAACATTTTTTGTCTGGGAATTTCCGATAAATACCGTAGTGAACATATCCACCTGGGTATCCCGCAGCTCCTTCAGGGTCATCACCTTTGCCGTCTCCCCGTCCCGGCCGATATTTGCCACGATGCCGCACACCGTCTCAGGAGATTTATACCGCATCGTCAGATCACATGCTTTCTGGAGATAGTCCTTTCTCTTCTTGCTGGAGGGATTGTACAGCACTGTACAGAAATCCGCCTCCGCCGCGTTCAGCAGCCGCTTCTCAATTTTCTCCCAGGGCGTCAGCAGATCGCTCAGGCTGATTACTGCGAAATCATGAATCAAAGGCGCTCCCAGTACGCCTGCTCCGCCAATGGCTGCCGTTACTCCTGTAACCACCTCTATCTCTACCTGGGGATACCGTTCCCCGATCTCATAAATCAGGCCGCTCATCCCGTACACACCGGCATCGCCGCTGCAGATCATAGCCACTGTCTTTCCCTTCATCGCCTCGTCAAAGGCCATCACGCACCGGTCTACCTCTTTGGTCATAGGCGTAGTCAGAAATTCTTTTTCGGCAAAGTGCTCCTTTACCAGATCCACATATACGGTATAACCGATAATGGTGTCACAGTTTTTCAGCGTTTCCGCCGCCTTAATGGTCATCTGCTCATATTCGCCGGGGCCAATGCCCACTACATATAATTTATTCAAAATCTGCTCTCCAATCTTTTACCGCCAGGGCCACGGTCACGCCGTCCCCGGCATATTTTTTCCGGATCAGCCGTCCCTGGCCGGAAGCCAGGACAGCCGCTCTCTCACATACATTGTCCACCCCTGTCACCGATGAGACAAAGGAGGAAGGGGAAAAATCCCCTGGAACGGCCCGAAGCTCTTTTGCCGGATAAACCTGATAGGGCAGGCCGTACTTACGGCAAAAGAAGAGGATGCCCGCCTCTTCCGCCTTCAGGTCAATACTGGCCGCCAGGGCCAGGCAGCATACCGGCATATGGTGAAGGGCCAGAACCTCCAGCACCTTTTTTTCAATCAGCTCTCCCGGCGTTCCCCGCCGGCAGCCGATGCCTGCCGCCACGATCCGGGGATAAAGGCGGAGGGTATCCGGATAAGGCTGATCCTGTCCGTCCAGCGTAATGGCGATTCCCAGGGAGGGACGGCCCTTCTTTGGCGAAGCCGGCCATTCCTCCGCCTCCAGTCCGGCCGGCAGCGTCCCCGCCGCCGGAAACCGGCTGACGAAGCCTACCGGCTCCCGATCCAGCAAAGCTGCGGATAC
>CALWQE010000081.1 GCA_944383605.1 uncultured Lachnospiraceae bacterium | reverse complement strand
GCCCGCAGCGCCCTTACATCATTGAAGTTCTTAAAGCTGGAGGGCACATGAGGCTGGCCGCCGCCGTTTACGCAGCCGCCGGGGCATCCCATAATCTCGATGAAATGATAGTTTGCCTCGCCGGATTTTACCTTATTCAGCAGCTCTCTGGCATTGCCCAGTCCGGAAGCCACCGCTACATGGATATCCATACCCGCTACCTGATAGGTCGCTTCTTTGATTCCCTTTGTGCCGCGGACTTCTGTGAAATCCAGGTTCTGCAGTTCTTCTCCGGTCAGCTCTTCCACAGCGGTTCTCAGAGCAGCCTCCATTACGCCGCCGGTTGCGCCGAAGATCACAGCCGCGCCGGTGGACTCGCCCATCGGATCATCAAAGCTCTCATCCGGCAGTTCCAGGAAACGGATACCGGACTTCTTAATCATCCGGGCCAGCTCTCTGGTGGTGATGGAGTAATCTACATCCGGATAGCCTGACGCATTTTCATTGTCACGGCCAATCTCAAATTTCTTCGCGGTACAGGGCATCACGGACACACTGACGATCTTCGCCGGGTCAATGCCCATCTTCTGTGCCAGGTAGGTTTTCACTGTGGCGCCAAACATCTGCTGAGGAGATTTACAGCTGGACAGATTTTCTGTCATATCCGGGAAGTAATGCTCGCAGTATTTAATCCAGCCCGGTGAGCAGGATGTGATCAGAGGCAGTACGCCGCCGTTTTTCACTCTGTCCAGGAACTCGTGGGCTTCCTCCATAATGGTCAGGTCAGCCGCGAAGTCTGTATCAAATACCTTATCAAAGCCCAGCCGGCGCAGGGCCGCAGCCATCTTTCCTTCCACGCCGGTTCCCACAGGCAGGCCAAATTCCTCGCCCAGGGCTGCCCGAACGGCGGGAGCAGTCTGTACGACAACAAATTTATCCGGATCAGCCAGAGCGTCAAATACCGGCTGTGTGCTGTCCTTCTCATAGATTGCGCCTACAGGACATGCCACGATACACTGGCCGCAGGATACGCAGCTGGTATCGCCCAGTCCCATCTCAAAGGGAGAGCCGATATGGGTCTTAAATCCTCTCTCATTGGGGCCGATCACGCCGATGCCCTGAATGTTCTCGCAGACGCCTACGCAGCGGCGGCAAAGGATACATTTATTATTATCCCGAACCATATGGGGAGCGGACTCGTCCAGCTCATAAACGTTTTTCTTGCCATCGTATTTTGTTTCGTCATCCACGCCCAGATCTTTACACAGCTTCTGCAGCTCGCAGTTTTCGCTTCTCACGCAGGAGAGACATTTTCTCTCGTGAGTGGACAGAATCAGCTGCAGCGTTTTCTTTCTGGAATCTCTCACCAGAGGCGTATTGGTGAATACTTCCATGCCAGGGTTGATCGGATATACGCAGGCAGCTACCAGACTTCTGGAGCCCTTTACCTCCACTACGCAGATCCGGCACGCGCCGATCTCATTCGCATCTTTTAAGAAGCAGAGTGTGGGAATCTCGATGCCCGCGATTCTGGCGGCCTCCAGGATAGTAGAACCGGCAGGCGCGGATACTTCCATGCCATTGATTTTAATTGTAACATTTTCCATAATCGTACTATCCTCCCTTATTTCTTCTCGATTGCGCCGAATTTACATTTGGTCATACATACGCCGCACTTCACGCACTTGCTCTGGTCGATCACATGAGGCTCTTTTCTCTCGCCGGAGATCGCGCCTGCAGGACAGTTCTTCGCGCACAGCGTACATCCTTTACACTTGTCGGGATCAATGCTGTAGCTCAGCAGAGACTTACATACGCCCGCCGGACATCTCTTGTCTACGATATGAGCGATGTACTCCTCTCTGAAGTTCTTCAGGGTAGATAATACCGGGTTTGCCGCGGTCTGGCCCAGAGCGCACAGAGAGTTCTGCTTCATGTACTCTGCCAGTTCCTCGATCTTATCCAGGTCTTCCATCGTTGCCTTGCCTTCTGTAATCTTATTCAGCAGCTCCAGCAGACGGGTCGTGCCGATACGGCAGGGGGTACATTTGCCGCAGGATTCATCTACGGTAAACTCCAGGAAGAACTTGGCGATATCTACCATACAGGTGTCTTCGTCCATAACGATCAGACCGCCGGAACCCATCATGGAACCAATGGCAATCAGGTTATCATAATCAATGGGAACATCATAGTTTTCAGCAGAAATACATCCGCCGGAGGGACCGCCGGTCTGGGCAGCCTTGAATTTCTTTCCGTTGGGGATGCCGCCGCCGATTTCCTCTACGATCTCCCGCAGGGTAGTGCCCATGGGGATCTCTACCAGACCTACGTTCTTTACCTTGCCGCCCAGGGCGAATACCTTGGTACCCTTTGATTTTTCAGTACCCATGGAAGCGAACCACTCCGCCCCGTTCAGGATGATCTGAGGGATATTGGCGAAGGTCTCCACATTGTTCAGGATCGTCGGTTTCTCAAACAGACCCTTTACAGCAGGATAAGGGGGACGGGGGTGAGGCTCGCCGCGCTTGCCTTCGATAGATGTCATCAGCGCTGTCTCCTCGCCGCAGACGAATGCGCCTGCGCCCAGTCTCAGGTCGATATCAAAATCAAAGCCGGAGCCGAAAATATCCTTGCCCAGCAGGCCGTACTCTCTGGCCTGGTTGATGGCGATCTTCAGACGCTCTACTGCGATGGGATACTCAGCACGCACATAGATATAGCCCTGGCTGGCGCCGATTACATAGCCGGCAATCGCCATTGCCTCTAATACCACATGGGGATCGCCCTCCAGAACGGAACGATCCATGAACGCGCCTGGGTCGCCTTCGTCTGCGTTACAGCAGACATATTTCTGATCTGCCTGGTTGCCCATGGCCAGCTGCCATTTCCGTCCGGTGGGGAATCCGCCGCCGCCGCGGCCTCTTAACCCGCTGTCCAGCAGACATTTTACCACATCGTCGGGCGTCATTTCCTTCAGCACCTTCGCCAGCGCCTGATAGCCGTCCCGGCCTATGTACTCCTCGATATCCTCAGGGTTAATCACACCGCAGTTGCGCAGAGCGATACGGTGCTGCTTTTTATAGAAATCGGTCTCATTCAGAGACTGAATGCCTTTCTCCGTAATGGTTTCGTCATAAACCAGACGGGAAACCACACGGCCCTTCAGCAGATGCTCTGATACAATTTCCGGTACATCCTCCACCTTCACCATAGAGTAGAAGGTTGCTTCCGGATAAACAATCATAATCGGGCCCAGAGCGCACAGGCCATGACAGCCGGTTCTGACTACGCACACCTCTTCCGCCAGGCCGGCTTTTTCGATTTCTTTTTCCAGTGCTTTGATGATCTGTTCACTTCCAGAAGAAGTACATCCGGTTCCACCACACACTAATACATGTGAACGATACATACAGTTTTCCTCCTCTGATTATTTTTCTGCCGCGCTCAGGGTGTACTTGATCACTGGCTGGCCCTTGATTAAATGGGTCTCAACGATTTCCTTCGCCTTGTCTGCCGTCATATGTACATAAGTAACCGTCTCCTTGCCCGGCTCCAGTACCTCTACGATCGGCTCAAAACGGCACAGCCCGATACATCCTGTCTGTACAACCGCCACATTTTTCAGGCCCTTTTCCGCCACCAGCTCTGCCAGGGCGTTTAACACCGGCCGCGCTCCGGCCGCGATCCCGCAGGTTGCCATGCCTACCACAACCCTGGTCTGGTTTTCATCCTCAGACCGCAGATCCACGCGGGCCCTTACTTTATTACGAATAGCATTTAATTCCTCAAGAGATTTCATAACAGAGTGTCCTCCTTCTTATATTAACGCGCCTCCGTCTGTCTCAGACTTATTTTCTTCCAGATATTCCTTAATATAAGCGGAAACCTCCGGCGTATCCAGAGGGACGCCGCCCAGAATCTCCTTGATCTGCCGGGTATCCAGCTCAAAGGCGCTGGAGCCGTAGGAATACCGGTAGTAAAAATCAGTCTGCGGATTATAAACAATTAACGTATGAATGGTGCTGCTGATGTCGCCCAGAGGCATCCGGTCAATATTGCTCAGCCCGAAGACCGCCGTCACCTCTGTCCCATCGCCGGGTACAGATTTAATCTGGAAGCTGCCGCCTGCCGCTTCTGCCGCCAGCTTAAAGAAAGGAATGCCCAGGCCGACCTTGCGGGTCGTCCGCGTTGTGAAAAATGGATCCGTCACTTTAGCCACCTGTTCCTCCGTCATTCCCTTTCCATCATCGATAATCTGAATTGTCAGCTGATCCCTGTCCGGGTCAACCGTAACCAGAATCTGTACCAGTTTCGCTTCTGCGCGTATGGAATTTTCCGCTACATCCAGCACATTCAGTGAAATTTCCGGCATCATAATTATTCGTATTTATCCAGAATCGTCTGTACGTCATCCGGCGTAAGGCGTCCATATACCTCGTCATTAATCATCATAACGGGAGCAAGTCCGCAGGCGCCTACGCACCGGCATGCCTCCAGGGAAAATTTCCCGTCCATCGTACACTCGCCGCCCTGGATATTCAGCATCTCCTGAATCTTTTCATAAATTTTTCCTGAACCCTTTACATAACAGGCTGTTCCCAGGCAGACAGAAATACGATATTTACCTTTCGGCTGAAGCGCAAACTGGGAGTAAAATGTCGCTACGCCATAGATTTTTTCCATGGGAACCTGCATTTCGTCTGAAATGATCTTCTGTACCTCAATCGGCAGATATCCATAGATGTCCTGAGCCTGCTGAAGAACCGGCATCAGAGCGCCCTTCTGGTCTTTGTGGGCTCTGATCATCTCAAGCAGCCGTTCTTCCTGCTCTTTCGTCCCCTGAAACGGGACTGTTTTTTTTGCCAAACTCATTTTTCATATACCTCCTGTTTTATTTCGGAACACATGACTAACGCATTTTTTAGTATAGCATGTTTCTTTCTATATTTCTAGGCACTTTTAATAATTTGTTTAATATATCACAATCTTCTTTCGTGAATTTAGTGAATTTTTCACGCCGTCTCCCGGCAGCGAATTATGCAATTTATTGAAAAACTGCGGAAAGGATGGTATACTGATACCATAAATTCATTTTGAGAGGAGTATGTGCAACATGACGGTTAAAGATATCCAGTCGGCTCTGAAGGCCACTGTAAGCAGCGGCAGCGAATATCTGGATACAGAAATCACATCGGCTTTTGCCTCGGATATGATGAGCGAAGTGCTTGCCTTTTCCAGAGGACAGTCCGTACTGATTACGGGCCTGTGCAATCCTCAGGTAATCAGAACCGCTGAAATGCTGGACATATCATGTATCGTACTGATTCGGGGCAAGGAAGCCAATGAGGAAATGATCCGTATGGCAGAGGCCAGGAATGTGGTAATTCTTCAGACCAGGTATATTATGTTTTCTGCCTGCGGCATTCTCTACAACTTAGGACTAGACGGAGGTATTATATAATGGACGTACAGTCAAGCACTCCCGGCGTAGTATTAAAATATGTTGTTTCGCCCAATGATTTTACCAGGGCCGGCGAGGCATCCAGCAATGTGAAAAACATCTTAAAGCAGATGGGGATTTCCCCTGATGTAATCCGAAAGGTTTCCATCGCCATGTATGAGGGCGAAATCAATATGGTAATCCACGCCAACGGCGGCGACATTACCGTCACCATCACGCCGGAGAAAATCGAGATGGTGCTGCGGGACGATGGCCCCGGCATCCCGGATGTGGAAAAGGCTATGCAGGCCGGCTACTCCACCGCGCCGGAGCAGGTCAGATCCCTGGGCTTTGGCGCCGGCATGGGACTGCCCAATATGAAAAATTATACAGACGAGATGAAAATCGATACGGTTCTTGGCGTCGGCACGACGGTGACCATGTCTGTTTACATCTCCTGACGCGCCGGCCGCGGTTCTTCGGCGGCGCGGAAACCAAAGCCGGCGCAAAACGGCTGCGGTTTTAGAAAGGATCATGATTATGGCAAAATTTTATAACTCAGTACGCCTTGACGAGTCTTTATGCAAAGGCTGTATTAACTGTATCAAGCGCTGCCCCACTGAGGCGATCCGGGTTAGAAATGGCAAGGCTGTCATAAGGAAGGAGTTCTGTATCGACTGCGGAGAATGTATCCGTATCTGTCAGAATCACGCCAAGCTTCCTACATATGATTCTCTGGATATTATGAAAAACTATAAATATACGGTAGCCCTGCCTGCCCCTTCCCTTTACGGGCAGTTTAATAACCTGTACGACGCCAGAGTGGTGCTGACAGCCCTGAAGCTGATGGGTTTTGACGATGTATATGAGGTCAGCGGCGCGGCGGAGCTGGTGTCCGAGCTGTCCAGAGAATATGTGCGCACCCACGAAGATCAGTGGCCGATCATCAGCAGCGCCTGCCCGACCATTGTACGGCTGATCCGCATCCGGTTCCCCAACCTGATCCCCCACCTGCTGCCCATCCTTCCCCCTGTGGAAATCGCGGCCCGGCTGGCCCGGAAAAAGGCTGTGGAGGAAAGCGGGCTGGCGCCCGAGGATATCGGCATCCTCTTTATTTCTCCCTGCCCGGCGAAGGTAACTTATGTAAAAGCTCCGCTGTGCATTGACAAAAGTGAAATCGACGGTGTGCTGGCCATTAAGGACGTCTATCCCCATCTGCTGACGCCGATGAAGCAGGCTGCCCTGGGGCCGGAAAATCTGGCTATCTCAGGAAAAATCGGCATTGGCTGGGGCTCTACCGGCGGGGAAGCCGGAGGTTTGCTTTCTGACAGCTATCTGGCGGCAGACGGCATGGAAAATGTCATTCATGTCCTGGAGGATCTGGAGGATGAGAAGTTCCATGACCTGCAATTTATCGAGCTGAACGCCTGCAGCGGCGGCTGTGTGGGCGGGGTTCTCACTGTGGAGAATCCTTATATCGCCCAGGCGAAGCTGAAGCGGCTCCATAAATACGATGTTGTGGCCCGCTCTCATCTGGACACAACTCCGGTAAAGGATCCCGGCTGGCAGAACAAGCTGGAATATGAACCGGTATTTAATCTGGGAGACAACCTGCTGGACAGCATCATTAAAATCAATCTGGTAGAGGATCTGTGCAAACGGCTGCCCGGGCTGGACTGCGGCTCCTGCGGCGCGCCTACCTGCAAAGCGCTGGCGGAGGATATCGCCAGAGGGCTGGCCAGCGAAAATGACTGCGTCCAGGTAATGCGGGAATATCTGAAACAGATCACCAGCCCCTTCTCCATGCTGGACAGAGACTTCCAGAAGGAGAAAGCCTCTGAAGAAAAAGAGAAAAAAGTTTGAAAGGGAAGAGGAAAAAATGACAATTCAAACATTAACCGAAAAACTGCCCGTCTCCATATTGTCGGAGGGAGATCTGTCCCGCCAGATTACAAAGGTATTTTGCTGCGATCTGCTCAGTATCGCCATGAGCAAGGCTCCCGCCGACTGCGCCTGGGTAACAGTCATGGGAAATGTAAACACCCTGGCGGTGGCTTCCCTGGCTGACGCCGCCTGTGTGATTCTGGCTGAAGGAACTGTTCTGGAGGAAGCGATTGTCGAAAAGGCAAAAATGCAGGGGATCACCGTTCTCTCCACTACCCAGCCGGTATTTGAGACAGCCCTGTCTGTTTACCGTCTTCTGGAGAGCTGATGGTCACTCTGACCTATGATCTTCATATCCATTCCTGCCTTTCACCCTGTGGGGATGAGGATATGACGCCCGGCAATATCGCCGGCATGGCTGTGGTAAACGGTCTGGATGTGATCGCCCTGACGGATCACAATTCCTGCAAAAACTGTCCGGCCTTCATGAAAATTGCCGCTGATTACGGTATCCTGGCTTTGCCCGGCATGGAACTGACCACACAGGAGGAAGCGCATGTGGTCTGTCTGTTCGCCCGGCTGTCAGACGCCATGGCGTTTGACGCCTATGTGGAAAAGCAGCTGATTCCTTTTCCCAACAATGAGGAGATCTTCGGCAGGCAGATCATCCGGAACGAGGCGGATGAAATCTGCGGCTCTGTGGAAAACCTGCTGATCAATGCCACATCCATTGGTTTCAGCCAGGTATACGATGTGGTAACTCGTTTCCACGGCATTATGATCCCGGCTCATCTGGACAAATCTACCACCAGCCTGCTGTCCAATCTGGGCTTTATTCCAGAGGACAGCCGCTTCACCTGTTTTGAATTGAAAAATATGTCTCATCTGCACCGGTTACGAAAAGAGCACCCGTATTTAAACCGGTGCAATGTTATCAGCAGCTCCGATGCCCATTATCTGGAGGACATCCGGGATCCCGGCTACAGTCTTCTGGCTGAGGACCGGACGCCCCAGGCTGTGCTCGCCGCTCTGGAGGAGGTTACTCATATATTATGAAAGCAATCGATTTTAAACCGGCCAAATGCAGCCATTGTTACCGCTGCGTCCGCACCTGCGGCGTAAAGGCCATCACCATAAAAAACCAGCAGGCCCAGATCATGGAGGATTACTGCATTCTCTGCGGCCACTGTCTGAACGAATGCCCCCAGGACGCAAAAACCTATATCAGCGACCTGGACAAGGTAAAGGGCTGGATCCGTTCCGGCGCCGTCACTGTTGTCTCTCTGGCTCCCTCCTACCGCAGCCTGTTCCAGTTCCGGGATCCCGGCCAGGTGCTGGATGCCCTGAAGCGCCTTGGTTTTACCCATGTACGGGAAACTGCCGAGGGAGCCGCCCTGGTGACAAACGAATACCGTCAGCTGCTGGAGCAGAAAACGATGGCAAATATTATCACCACCTGCTGCCCCAGCGTAAATATGCTGATCGAAACCTACTATCCCGCTCTTATTCCTTACCTGGCGCCTGTGGTCTCTCCTATGACCGCCCACGCCCGTCTGCTGAAAAAGGAATACGGCCCGGACATTAAAGTTATTTTCATCGGCCCCTGCATCTCAAAAAAGGCGGAGGCTTATGAAAATGCCGCCGAGCATGCGGTGGACGCAGTGCTGAACTTTGAGGAAGTGAAACGGTGGCTGCGGGCAGAATCCATCCGGGTCAAGGACTGCGATCCGCTGCCCATGCCCCAGCCCGACCCCCATGTCAACCGGCTGTACCCCATCGCCGGCGGCATTATCACCTCGGTAAATACCACCGCCGGCTCCGGCCATGAAACATACCGGAAGTTTTCCGTGGACGGCGTCAGCAACTGCATTGACCTGTGTGAAAACCTGCTGACCGGCGATCTCTCCCGGTGCTTTATTGAGATGAACGCCTGCGAGGGAGGCTGTATCCAGGGCCCTATGACCGGAAACGCCAAGCTCTCCCGGTTCCGCTCCAGAGTGGATCTGGAAGAAGATGTCGAAATCATTCCTGCCGATGATCAGCTGCTGCATTTTTCCGGCCTTGATTTCCCTACGGCGAAAATCTTCCGCGATAAATCGCCCCGGAAGAATATTCCCTCTGAAAAACAGATTCGGGAAATTCTGGCCAAGGTGGGCAAATACACAAAAGAAGACGAGCTGAACTGCGGCGCCTGCGGCTACCCTACATGCAGAGACAAAGCCATCGCCGTATTCCAGAACAAAGCGGAGCTGACCATGTGCATCCCTTATATGAATGAAAAGGCCCAGTCTCTGGCCAATCTGGTGCTGGAAACCTCGCCCAACATGACGATTATCGTGGGAGAGGACATGCTGATTCAGGAATTTTCCCATGCCGCCGAGAAGCATTTCCATATCACCCGGAAGGAAGCTCTGGAAACCTACCTCTTTCAGCTGATGGACACCGATGACTTTGAATGGGTATTTGAGCATAAGCAGCCTCTGCGAAACAAAAAAGTGGAATTTCCCGAATATGGCTTTACCGCCATGATGAACCTGGTGTATATCAAAAAACAGAACGCTGTTCTGGCCATTCTGATTGATATTACCAGAGAAGAAGAGCTGGCGATGCAGGATTATATGATGAAGCTGGAAACAGTGGAAATGGCGCAGAAGGTCATCGACAAACAGATGATGGTAGCCCAGCAGATCGCCGGCCTTCTGGGCGAAACCACCGCGGAGACCAAGGTAACGCTGACCAATATCTGCCGGACTCTTCTGGACGAGGAGCCGGAGGACGGACAGGGAGAAGACGCCTATGAACATCAGCATTGATATCGCCTATAAAAGCCTGAATAAACTGAATGAAGAGCTGTGCGGCGATAAGGTGGAGATTCTGCACACCAAAGATTCCCATATTCTGATTCTGGCCGATGGCATGGGCAGCGGCGTAAAAGCCAATATATTGGCCACTCTGACGTCAAAAATCCTGGGAACCATGTTTTTAAACGGCGCCAGCCTGGACGCCTGCGTGGAAACCATCGCCAAAACTCTGCCCATCTGCCAGGAGCGGCTGGTGGCTTACGCCACCTTCAGCATTCTTCAGGTATTTGACAATGGCAGCGCCTACCTGGTGGAGTATGACAATCCCTCCTGCATTTTTATCCGGGACGGCAAGCTGGTTTTGATTCCCCAGCATACCAGAGAAATTGAAGGGAAAACCATTAACGAGTACCGTTTTCAGGTGCAGGAGGGGGATACCTTTGTTCTGACCAGCGACGGTACGATCTATGCCGGCGTGGGCAAGCTGCTGAACCTGGGCTGGACCTGGGACAATATGTCTGCTTACGCCGTACAGGCCGCCCATACGACAAAATCTGCCGCCCGCCTGGCTGCTGTCCTGAGCAAGGCCTGCGACGACCTGTATGAGGGGCGGCCCGGCGATGACACCACGGTAGCGGTGATGCGGATTACCCGCCAGCGGCTGGTGAAGCTGATGACAGGGCCGCCGAAAAAGCAGGAGGACGACAGCCGGGCTGTCCGGCAGCTGATGGAAGGCGAAGCCTTCCGTATCGTCAGCGGCGGCACCAGCGCCAATATCGTTTCCCGCGTCCTGAATAAAAAGATTATGGACGAAGCCAATCAGACGCCCGACCCGGAGATTCCGCCTCTGGCAAGGATCGAGGGAATCGATCTCACGACAGAGGGCGTCCTGACGCTCAGCCATGCCATCGACCTGCTGAAAAGATATGCCAACAATGAAGATGACGAAAGCTTTTACAATGATCTGGATCAGCGAAACGGCGCTGCCATGATTGCCAGCGTTCTGATCGAGGACTGTACAGACCTGGAGATCATCCTGGGCACCGCCGTCAACGCCGCTCACCAGACGCCCGGCCTCTCCTTCAGCCTTCACGCGCGCAACCAGCTGGTACAGCAGCTGAAGCAGGTGATGGAGGAACTGGGAAAGAGGGTAACAGTGACCTACTATTAAAGGGATGTTATCTTTCCTTTTCCAAACACACTGCGGGCCCTGGCCCAGAAGCCGGCCATTGTGCTCTTTATACCAGAATCTCCCTTCAAAAATCTGTGTCTTTGTGAAGGAAAATCCATATGCCTTCTGAAAAAACAATGCTATAATGAAATCAGTGAAATATTTTATGTACAAGGGGGTATCTGTTATGGAACATCAGCACAGCGATCAGGAATACAGCATCCACGAGGAACCGAAACACGGACATGACCCTCACCACCATCACGATGACGAATGCGGATGCGGGCATGAACATGAACATCACCATCATCACCACCATGATGACGAATGCGGATGCGGGCATGAACATGAACATGACCATCATCACCATGATGACGGCGCGCCTTATATTGTGGACGGACATACCCATGAGGGAGCGTCCGTAGGCACTGGCGCTCTTACAGTAACCGGAATCTATGCCGAACTGGAAGACGCGGTAAAAGAAAATCTGAGAGAACTGGCCGGCTGGGTTACAGACCAGGGCGGCATTATCGGTCACATTAAATCTTCCATGGTTTCTACTCACACCACCATGCTGTCTATCACAGAAGACGACGTCCATGTGATTGCGCCTCAGGAAGAAGAGATGCGCATTAACCTGGCCGCCATCGTATTTGGCGTTGCCCTGGAAGATTTGGAAAAGCAGGTCGAAACCATCTGCCAGAAGCTGCTGAAAATCGGGCGGCAGGAAACAGAATAAAACAAGTGGCCGCAGACTGCCGGGAATAACGGAACATGCTCTCCCGCCTCTGTGTCCTTCCGGCAGTCTGCGGCGGGCATTTCCGGATCAGATCAGCTTCACATTATTCAGCTCGCCTGTCTTGCAGAACTCTGTCCATTCGCAGATATTAACCGCATGATCGCCTACACGTTCCAGATATTTGGCAATCATCAGAAGATCGATATAAGAATCCGTCTCTTCCCCATGGTCTCTCAGCGCAGCCGCCACCTGCTTTTTTACCTCATCAAACAGCCCGTCTACCACATCGTCCTGCTTCATTACCAGCGCGGCTGCCTCCACATTGCCGGATACAAATGCCTGCAAAGCGTTGCGCACCATAATTTTCGCTTCTTCCGCCATCTGCGGAATATGCCAGATCGTCTTTAAATCCGGTTTTTTCTCAAAACGCAGCACCAGCTCCGCGATATCGGAAGCATGGTCGCCGATCCGCTCCATATCCGTCACTACCTTCAGCGCAGTTGATACCTCCCGCAGATCCTTTGCCACAGGCTGCTGCTTTAAAATCAGGGACAGACATCTGGCCTCGATCACCTTTTCAATATCATCGATGGCTCTGTCCCCTGCAATGACAGACTTTGCCAGGGGAAAATCCAGATTCTCCAGAGCTGACAGAGACTGTTCGATGGATGACTCAATCATTCTGCCCATATCCTCCAGTTCCTGGTGGAGCTGGGTTAATTCATTTTCATACACAAATCTAGGACTCATTTTCATTCTCCTCTATGCCGGTTATCCGGTTATCTGTTTTCAAATTTTATCTCCGGCGCAGACAGATCTCTGCCGCCGTAAAAAGAAAAGCATATCAGCCAAACCGTCCGGTAATATAATCCTCCGTCCGTTTGTCCTTGGGATGGCCGAACAGATCATTGGTCGGCGCCATCTCGATCACTTCCCCTACCAGGAAGAAAGCGGTATAGTCAGAAATTCTGGCCGCCTGCTGCATGTTGTGGGTTACGATGGCAACGGTATAATTTTTCTTCAGATCCTCCATCAGATCCTCGATCTTGGACGTGGAAATCGGATCCAGGGCGGATGTGGGTTCATCCATCAGCAGCACCTCCGGCTCTACTGCCAGCGCCCTGGCGATACAGAGTCTCTGCTGCTGTCCGCCGGACAGGCCCAGAGCCGATTTTTTCAGCCGATCCTTTACCTCGTCGAAAATCGCCGCGCCTCTCAGGCTTCTCTCCACAATCTCATCCAGCTGGCTCTTTGCCTTAATGCCATGGATTCTGGGGCCGTAAGCAATATTGTCATAAATGCTCATCGGAAAGGGATTGGGCTGCTGGAATACCATACCCACCTTTTTCCGCAGCAGCGTGGTATCCACGCGGGGATCGTAAATATTCTCTCCGTCCAGCGTGACAGTGCCTTCAATTTTTACGCCGGCTACCAGATCGTTCATACGGTTTAAGGTTTTCAAAAAAGTAGATTTGCCGCATCCGGAGGGGCCGATAAAAGCGGTGATCGCTTTCTCCCTGATCACCATATCAATCCCTTTCAGGGCATGATTGGTGCCATAATATAAATTCAGATCTTTTGTAACAATCTTTTCCTGCATAATAGCCTCCTGTTATTCTGATCTGGTAACATCCAGCTTTTTGGTAAATACTTTGGTAAGGAAATTAATAATCAGTACGATCACCAGCAGTACCAGGGCAATGCCGAACGCATCGTCATAATCCGCCTTGGACATACTCAGATACAGCTGAATGGTCATCGTTCCGCCGGGCTCCAGAATCTTTGTCAGCAGCCCCATGCCGTATTTGCCCAGCTTTGGCAGCAGATACCCGCTTCCGGCTGTAAACAGAAGAGCCGCAGACTCTCCTACGATACGGCCGATCGCCAGGATTACGCCCGTTACAATACCGGGCATGGCAGAGGGAAGCAAAATCGTCCGGATCATATACCACTTCGTAGCGCCGATGCCCAGGGCGCCGTGACGGTAGCTGTCCGGTACGGTTTTCAGCGCCTCCTGCGTATTTCTGGTAATCAGGGGCAGCACCATAATAAACAGCGTCAGAGAGCCGGTCAGGATAGAGTAGCTCAGCTTCAGCGTCCCGCCGAAAAATACCATACCGAACAAACCAAAAATAATGGACGGAATACCGGACAGCGTCTCCGTGGTAAACTCAATGATCCGCACCAGCTTTCCCGGTTTCGCGTACTCGTTCAGATAAATTGCCGCGCCGATCCCGATCGGGGTGGCGATCAGCAGGGTAATCACAATAATGTAGATCGTATTAATAATGTTTCCCAGGATACCAAAGGTTCCCTTTGCATTGCTGGGAGCCGTGGTCAGAAACGTCCAGTTAATACTTCCAATTCCGCGGTAAAACACATAGCCGATGATTCCCGCCAGAAGCAGGATGGCAAACGCTGCGCTCAGGTAGATCAGAAACAGCAGGATATCATCGGAAAGCCTTTTGTTCTTTCTGCAGATTGTATTCTTCTGATTCATCAGTCCTTCACCCCGCCTTTCTTCAGAATCATGGTCAGTACCAGGTTAATAATCATAATGAAAATAAACAGGATCAGGCCGATCGTGAACAGCACCTGTCTGTGAAGGCCGGATGAATAACCCATTTCCGCCACAATGGCAGTAGTCAGCAGGCGGACGGAGTTAAAGGGCAGCGGTATATTGACCGAGCTTCCGGATACCAGGGTGATGGCCATTGCCTCGCCGATGGCACGTCCTACGCCCAGGACGACCGCGCTGGCGATACCGGATTTCGCGGCAGGGATAATCACTTTAAATACGGTCTGGATCTTAGAAGCGCCCAGTCCCAGAGAAGCCTGCTTCAGGTGGGCGGGAACAGCCCGCAGGGCAGACTCGCTGATATTAATTACAGTAGGCAGAATCATAATCGCCAGGACGATGACAGCGGACAGCAGGTTCGCGCCTCCGGTATATTGATGGGTTTCGGAACCGGCGAAAACAAACCGTTCCAGTTTATACATCAAAGGATTCAGAATCAAGACGCCCAGAAGGCCATAAATAACAGACGGGATACCTGCCAGCAGCTCTACCGCCGGTTTTACAATCGCAGCCAGCTTCGGCGGCGCCACTTCAGCCAGAAATACGGCAGTAAAAAGGCCGACCGGCACGCCGATCAACACAGCCAGGCTGGTTCCCACGATAGATGTCAGGATAATCAGCAAAATACCATAGTGAGGCTCTGCGGCAGTCGGCTTCCAGACAGTGCCGAACAGGATTTCCAGAGGCCCTACCTGAAACAGAGCCGGGGTTCCGCTGATAATCATATATGCCGTAATGGATATCACCGCCAGCACCGCTACCAGGCCGCAGACCGTCACAATCACGCTGGCAGCCTTTTCCACAGCGGATTTTGCCGCCTGGTTCCCGATAATTGAAAAACTCTTTGGTTTCATATACAGCTTCCTCCATGCTAAAAGGCCGCCGCAAAACGTATTTCTTTTGCAGCGGCCCGTTTCCTACTCTGTTAATCAGTCTACGTTAATTAAGCCTGCGTCCGCAATTACTGCTCTGCCTTCTTCAGAAGCAAGGTAATCAAACCATGTCTGGATTACTTCGTTCTGCTCGGAGATCTCTCCCATCGTAGCCATTACGAAGGGACGGCTTAAAAAGTAGTCGCCGGATTTGATGTTGTCCGCATTTGCTTCCACGCCCTCTAAGGTGAATACAGATACGCTGTCATCGATTACGTCTAAGGATACATAGCCGATTGCGCCGGGAGTGGACGCTACTTTAGCCATTACTGCGCCGGTGCTGTCCAGCTCATTGCTGTATGCGCAGGTATCTTCAACACCCAGGATTTCCTCGAATGCGCTTCTTGTACCGGAACCGCTCTCTCTGCCGACTACTACTACAGGCAGATCCTCGCCGCCCAGGTCGCTCCAGTTGGTGATCTCACCGGTGTACAGCTGTACTAACTGCTCCTGTGTCAGGTCTGTTACGGTGTTTGCTGTATCCGTTACAACCGCGATGCCATCGATTGCAACAATATTCTCTACTGCGCCGGAAGCCTTCTCATCATCGGTCAGGGCTCTGGAAGAGTTGCCGATATCAGCTGTGCCTGCCAGCAGGGACTCGATGCCGGCGCCGGAGCCTACGAACTCAGCAGATACGCTTACATTCGGGTATTTAATCATAAAAGCTTCTGATAAAGCGTTTGCCATTGTCTCCATGGATGTGGAACCTACCATCAGGAGAGAACCGCTTAAATCTTCATTTGCTTCTGCTGCAGTCTCCTCAGCTGCCGCTGTTGTATCCTCAGCCGCTGCTGTTGTATCCTCAGCCGCCGCTGTTGTTTCTGCTGCTGTCGTTGTTGTTTCTGCTGCTGCAGTTGTCTCTGCTTCCTGGCTGGAGCAGCCGACTGCTGAAAATGTCAGAACTGCTACTGCAAGTACAGCTGTCATTTTCTTTAATAGATTTTTCATATTTTCCTCCTTCTTGACACACTCGCTGCGTCATCAAGGCAGATTTGGAAGTTTCCCTTCCAATCTTCCTCTTGCATTTGCTGGGTGTCTTTTTTCTGAACCCAAATTTTTTATGTAATCGCTGATTACGCATATAAGATAGCATGTTTTTTTTCAGCAAAAAATCGTGTTTCTGTATAATCTCTGTTAAGTGCCGGTTAAAAAATCCTCTTTAAATTGTTGTAAAATTTGCGATTTCTTATACAACAGCATAATTCTTTTCACAATTTATCTGAGGCGGTCTCCTGTCAGAAAGGCGGAAAAAGGCTGGAGACTGGCGGATTTTCTTTTTCTTTTCTCCGCCAGGCTTCAGCCTTCTTTTTTCTCCTTTGCGTTTTACACGCATTTTTCAATTTATATGATATTTAACGTATTTTTAACCGTGTAAAATCCTTTCCCCGTATCAGCCGGGGGGATGCTTCCGTCTCAGCAGGCTCTACATTCACGGTTTTTCCCTTAATTTTAGCGTGCCGCATCGCTCCCAGCACGTTGCTGACATATCTGTAAGGCACTTCCACAAAAGAAAATTTATCATACATCTCAATACTGCCCACAGCCTTTCCGGGGATATCCGCCTCGCCGGCGATGGCCCCCAGAATATCTCCCGGCCGGATATTCTGCCGTTTGCCAATATTCAGGAAGAGCCGTACCATCTCCCCCTCCCCGTCTGCTTCTGCCAGCTGATCTGTTTCCCTTTCTTCTGCCTCTTCATCCCCGCGCACAGCCGCCTTTAAAAAAGCCGCCGCCAGATCCATAGCCGTATAATCCTCTTTATTAATCCGCTCTTCTATCATACGGATATAATAATCCAGGTTATGGTCTTCGATGATTCCGCTCATCCGGTCCAGGGTTTTTTCGATTTTGACCTGAGCGACGTCATTCAGGGAGGGAACCGGGCGGGCCAGGATTTTTGTCCGGCAGTAGCGCATAATATCTTTCAGCTTATATATCTCCCGTCCTACTGCCAGAGAAAATGCTTTTCCATTCCGGCCTGCCCGGCCTGTCCGCCCGATCCGGTGCACATAATATTCCTCATCCTGGGGAATATCGTAGTTAAACACCGCTTCCACATCGTCCACATCGATCCCTCTGGCCGCTACGTCTGTCGCCACCAGAATTTCTGTGGCGCCGTTCCGAAATCCTGCCATGACCCGGTCTCTGAGGCTCTGTTTCATATCGCCGTGAAGCCCTTCTGCAAAATAGCCGCGTCCCTGCAGCTCCGGTACCAGCTCATCTACCTGCCGCTTCGTATTGCAGAAAACGAGGGAGAGGCGGGGCGCGTACATATCCAGCAGCCTGCACAGCACCTCCAGCTTGTTTTTTGCTTTTACTTCATAATAATACTGCTCGATTTTCGGTACGGTCAGCTCTTTCTTTACTACCTTTACGATAACCGGCTCACGCATATAGGTTTTGGCGATCTCCATGATCTCCCTGGGCATAGTGGCAGAAAACATCACCGTCTGCCGCTGGACAGGCGTATCCTTCAGAATCATTTCAATATCTTCCCGAAATCCCATGTTCAGCATCTCGTCCGCCTCATCCAGCACCACCGTATGGATATATTCCAGCCGGATCGTTTTCCGGCGCATATGATCCATCACCCGCCCCGGCGTTCCCACTACGATCTGCACTCCGTTTTTCAGAGAACGGATCTGTTTTGTAATCTCCTGTCCTCCGTATACCGGCAGAATCTTGATGCCGGACATAAATTTCGCCAGCTTTCGGATTTCGTCAGATACCTGAATGGCCAGCTCTCTGGTCGGACATAAAATCAATGCCTGGATTTTTTTCTCCTCCGGATCAATTTTCTGAAGCAGCGGAATGCCAAAGGCCGCTGTCTTTCCCGTCCCGGTCTGGGCCTGCCCGATGATATCCAGTCCCTCCGCCTGCGCCGGGATCGCCTTTGCCTGAATAGGAGAGGCCGCCTCAAATCCCATTTCCGTTACAGCCCGCAGGATCGGCTCTGTTATGTCTAACTGTTCAAATTTCACTGTTTCCAAATCTGATATTTCCCTTCATTCCAGTTTATTTTCATATCCTATGGCTGCCCGCCCCTCCGGGCAGACAGCAGATTTCATTTTACACCAGAACGCCGGGAAACACAATGGCTGAACGGTTACTTTTAGGTCTTGCTTTTTTTTTAAATTGTGGTATATTATATCTGAAACATGACATAGTATTTAATACTACATTATATATTTTTGTTTACCAGGAGGTGTCCGTCATGCGTTTTAAAATCAAAGATCCAGGAAGTGCTATTACCCATTTTATCGGCTGTCTGATGGCGATATTCGCGGCTCTGCCTTTATTAATCAAAGCCGCCAACGCTCCCGACGCCATTCATCTGATCAGTCTGGCGATCTTTATCGTCAGCATGATTCTGCTGTATGGCGCCAGCACCATCTATCATACGCTGGACATTTCCGAAAGGGTCAATAAAATACTGCGGAAAATCGATCATATGATGATTTTCATCCTGATTGCCGGTACCTATACGCCGGTATGCCTGATTGCCATCGGAGGCGAAACAGGCCGCCGGCTGCTGGCTCTGGTATGGGGGATCGCCATCGCCGGCATTTTGATTAAAGCATTTTGGATTACCTGTCCCAAATGGTTTTCTTCTCTTCTGTACATCGGGATGGGATGGGTGTGCGTACTGGCTTTTACCCAGATCCTCAATGCGCTTTCCCCGGCAGCCTTCGGGTGGCTGCTGGCAGGCGGCATTATCTATACCATCGGCGGCATTATCTACGCGCTGAAGCTGCCTGTATTTAACCAGCTGCACCAGGCGTTCGGTTCCCACGAGATTTTTCATCTCTTTGTCATGGGCGGCAGCATCTGCCACTTTATCTTAATGTACAGCTTCGTTTCTGTCATGCCCCTGCGCTGATTCCGCTGTCCGGCATGCCGGACAGCGGCTGACCCGGAGAAGAGCCTACTGAAACACAACAGGCTCTTCTCTTATTTCTGTCTGCACCACAATATATGGATACGATGGTTTCTGCTGGACAGTCTCCTCCGCCGAAGGCCCCAGCAGGGTAGTGTCAAAGATCAGCGATGAAGCGGTCAGATAACAGGCGTTGACGGAAATACTGTATCCCCCTGTGGCCTGTTCTCCATATCCCATCACCAGGTAAAGGCTGCTGT
>CALWQE010000080.1 GCA_944383605.1 uncultured Lachnospiraceae bacterium | reverse complement strand
TCGCCTCCATCGTGGAAATGAAGGTGGCCAGGATTGCCGCGCCTGTGGTCCCGCAGGGATCCCGCGAACCGTACTGGCTGCGGAAAGCGATGACCGTCACCGGGATCAGCTGCAGGGAGGAAATATTCAGTACCAGGAACGCGCACATCTCAGACGAAGCCGGCTTCTCTCTTTTTCCCCAACGCTCCCCCTTCCCTTTCTTCCCGGCAGGCCGGTTCCTCTGCTTTTTTCCAATTCCGGACGCCGCGGCCCTGCGCTCTTCTTCCAGCGCATCCAGATCCTTCATCGCCTGGATCCCCGCCGGCGTGGCCGCCCAGCCCAGCCCGAAAAAATTGGCGATACAGTTAGCCGCGATGGATTTCATGGCAGGATGCTCCGTGGGGATACCCGGAAAAATAAAATGAAGCAGCGGATAGATTTTATCTGCCGCTGCTTTCATAATCCCCGCATGCTCCGCGATCCGCATCAGCCCCACCCAGAGCGCCAGGACTCCCGCCATCGTAATACATAAAGACACTGCTTCCCGGGCGGAATCCAGCGCCGCGTCCGTCACTGCGGACAGATTCCCGGTCAGAGCCGCGAAAACAATACCGGCCAGTATCATAAAAGCCCATAAAAACTGAAGCATAAGATATACTCCCTTTCCCATTTCTATATCTTATGCTCCAGTCAGATTTCTATGTGGTTTTGCTGCACCCTACAGGGTATCCTTAAGGCTCCGCACGGCACAGCCCCTATTTTTCGTAGCGGCGGAAAAATACGCTCAGGTTCGTCAGCGCCCGGATCAGCACCTGCGTCTGCTCCTGATCCAGTCCTTCCAATGTGGCCCGGATCATGTCTTCGTGAAACTGCTTGTGATGATGAAATGCCTTTTCCCCCTTTTCTTTCAGGGAAATCAGCACAACCCGCCGGTCCTTCTCGCTGCGGACACGACGGACATAATCTTTCTTCACTAAATTATTGATCGCTGTGGTCAGCGTCCCCACTGTCACGGACAGATCCTTTGCCACTGCAGACATGCTCCGCGCCTCTCCCAGGCCGATGGCCTCGATAATATGCATATCATTGTTGGAGATATCTCGGAATTCCCCGGTAATGATCGCCTTTTCCTCTATCTCGATAATCTCATTGAACAGCTTCACCAGCACCTCATGCAGTGTATCGTATCCCTCCATATAGCCCTCCGCCATTGGCATTCTTTTCCCGATCTTTCAAAATCCCTGTCATTATACATGATTTCCGGAAGATTCGCAAGGACGCAGAAGGCCGAATCCCGGAAAATACGGTATAGGAACATGGATTTTCGCATACTTATAAAAGAATAAACCATTGTGCCGGTTATCTTTATGCTGCTTCGACGTTTCAAATCTAAAATACAATTTTCCCTGCTGCTGGCCGCGGCCCTGATTTTCGCCGCCCTGCTGTGCGCCCTGATTTCGCAGGCAGACTTTTCCGACGACGAGGACGCGTCGGTTTCCCTCACGGAGTCTGTTTCCGGGCAGGATTCGGAAGATCAGGCCTTTGAAGCCTGTATGGAAGACCTGTTCCGCCAGGAAGTCTCCGCCAGCGGCCTGACCCTTCACTATACCTTAGAGGATCCTTCCGCATATGGAATCACACAGTACAGCCCCGATCTGGGCGCCTATTCGGCAGACCAGCCCCGGATTGCAGCCGCCCTTGCAGAAAATATCCTGTCCACCCTGAAGGATTTTCATCCGGAAAATCTTTCTGTCAGCAACCGGCTGACCCTGGATCAGCTCAAATACTCCCTGCAGCAGACGGCTGACGGCGCTTCTTTTGCGTATTACAGCGAACCCCTGCGCCCCACTACCGGGGAACAGGCACAGCTGCCCATCCTGCTGGCGGAATATACCTTCTCCGATGCGCAGGATATTCAGGATTATCTGGAAATCCTTTCCAGCATTCCCGCCTACTTCGACAGTATCTGCGCCTATGAACAGGAAAAGCAGGCCCACGGACTTTTTATGGCTGATTCAGCCGCCCGGACTGTCATCGCCCAGTGCCGTGATTTTGCGGCTTCCCCGGAGGATCATTATCTTCTCCATACCTTTGAGGAAAAGATCGGCAGCCTGAAGGGGCTTTCCAAAAATGAGAAAGAAGCCTGTAACAAACAAAACCGGGCCATCCTGACGGAAGACGTCCTGCCCGCTTACCGGGAACTGGCTGATTGCCTTGCCAGTCTCTGTTCTTCTGCCGACGGCAGCCCGGAGGCCGGATCTTCCGGCAGCACTCCGGCATCCCACACCGCATCTCCGGGAGATCCGGGCGGTCTGTGCCGCCTGCCCCGGGGAGCGGAGTATTACGAATATCTGATCCATCTCTGCACCGGAAGCGATGACTCCATTGAGACCCTGCAGAAACGGACAGAGGAAAAACGGACTGCCGACCTGACCCGCGCCTCCTCGCTGATAGCAGACGATCCCGGTCTGCAGGAACAGCTGCAAAATCCGGAGGAGGCTTCCGCTAAGATCCTGTCCGCTTCGCCGGAAGAGATGCTGCAGCATCTCCAGCAGGCCATCCGGGAAGACTTTCCGCAGATCCGGGAGTGTCATTACACCGTAAAATATGTGGATCCGGCAATGGAGGACTATCTGGCTCCCGCATTCTATCTGACCGCCCCGCTGGATCATGTGACGGAGAACTCCATTTACATCAACCGGGGCAGCGGCTACAGCGGCCTGCAGCTCTTTACCACGCTGGCCCACGAAGGTTATCCGGGTCATCTGTACCAGAAT
>CALWQE010000079.1 GCA_944383605.1 uncultured Lachnospiraceae bacterium | reverse complement strand
CGAATTCAAATTTGTTCTGGTCAGAATTAACATCCAGCTAATTCTTTTCCGTTTACTTGGTTTTGGTTCTGAATAAAATCTTTTAAAGAATTTTTCAGGGTTGGTTATACTGTTCAATTATCAAGGTTCCAGGCTTCTTCTGAATCTGCTTTCCAAAGAAACCGACGGAGAAGGAGGGATTTGAACCCTCGCGCCGCTATTAACGACCTACTCCCTTTCCAGGGGAGCCCCTTCAGCCGCTTGGGTACTTCTCCAGAATGGCTGATTCATTTCTACCATATTTTATTTGGTTCAAATCTTACATACTCTGTGTCCGGCACAGGATATGTGACCGGAGAGGATGGGATTCGAACCCATGCGCCCTTTCGGACAAACGGTTTTCAAGACCGCCTCGTTATGACCACTTCGATACCTCTCCATTTCATATGCGGTTTTTCAACTGTTTGTGCCCTGTTCTGCTCTGTTTTTCAGTGCTTCATCAGCAGCGCAAGACATATTCTATCACCATTGGCTAATACTGTCAACACTTTTTTTAACTTTTTTTTGATTTTTTTTATAATTCGAAAAAACGGCGTAAAATCAATGGTTTTGGCGATGCCGCAGAAGCGTTTCCGCCAGGATCAGATCCTCCGGCGTAGTAATTTTTATATTTTCATAACCGCCCGGAATTAGTTTTACCCTGACCCCGGCAAATGTCTCTGCTACCATAGCGTCATCTGTGATATGCATGCTGCCCCACTTTGCCGGTTCATGTTCCTCCACCATTTTCATTTTTTCATAGGCCGCCCGAATCATGGGATAGGAAAAGGTCTGCGGCGTCTGAACCTGCCACAGCAGGGAGCGATCCGGCGTACCGGCGGCAAACTGTTCTCCATCTGCTATTTTAATGGTATCCTTCACCGGCATACCGGCCACACAGGCCCCGTATATTTTGGCCGTCTGGACAGAGTCCCGTATCACACCGGCTGTCACCAGAGGCCGGGCGCCGTCATGTATCAGTACATAGGCTGCTTCCTCCACTGCCCGCAGTCCCTCGCAGACAGAATCATACCGTTCCCGGCCGCCTTCTACAATCCTGCTTACACCGGAAATATTCCATTTTTCCACGATCTCTTCCCGGCAGTAGGAGATGTCTCCCTTTCCCACCACCAAAATGATATCGTCCACAACCCCGCTGTCCGCAAAAGCTTTCAGAGAATAATACAGCACCGGCCGTCCCAATATTTCCAGATACTGCTTGGGCACATCCGAGCCCATCCGTTTTCCGCTTCCGCCCGACAGTATTACTGCCGCAATCCGTTCCGTTTTTTCCAACTTATTCTCCATTCCGCCGTTTCCGGCTGATCGTTGCTCTGAAAATCCGCCGCCGGATAGGCGGCATTCATTCAGGGATGCCAAATGCGCCCGCCAGATTTTCATCTTTGGTGGTGCGTCAGCTGCCGGACGCATGGAGGTTTACTCCCTGATTCGGTTAAAATGCTCTCTCGCCCAGTTTCAGGTTTGGCACTGCATTCAGCTCCCATCCGCTGCGGACGCCTTTTTGGTATTCATAATAGCCCGCCGCGCCGATCATGGCTGCATTGTCTGTACAGTAAACCGGCGAGGGAAAACAGAATGCCAGATTTTCTTTCCGGCACGCTTCCTCCAGGCCGCGGCGCAAAGCTGTATTGGAAGCAACGCCCCCTGCCAGAACGATCTGCCGGTAGCCAAATTCCTTTGCCGCCATCACAGCTCTGGATACCAGCGCATCCACCACAGCATTTTGGAAGGAGGCGGCCAGATCCGGCACTGAAACCTCTTCTCCCCGCATTTTCGCGTGGTTCAGATAATTCAGCACAGCAGACTTTAAACCGCTGAAGCTGAAATCATAGGGAGCCCCCTCGATATGGGCCCTGGGAAATTCAATGGCATGGGGATTTCCCTCTCTGGCCGCCCGGTCGATCTTCGGCCCGCCGGGATACCCCAGCCCCACTGCCCTGGCTACCTTGTCGAAGGCTTCTCCCGCCGCATCGTCCCTGGTTCTGCCGAGGATTTCAAATTCCCCATAATCCTTCATAATCACCAGATGGGTATGGCCGCCGGAGACAATCAGGCACAGAAAAGGCGGTTCCAGTTCCTGATGCTCGATAAAATTGGCGCATACATGCCCTTCAATATGATGGACGCCCACCAGCGGCAGATCCTTCGCCCAGGCAATGGCTTTGGCCTGAGCCACGCCTACCAGCAGAGCGCCTACCAGCCCCGGCCCGTAAGTCACCGCCACCGCTGTGATATCATCCAGAGTTACGCAGGCATCCGCCAGCGCCTGATCGATCACCTGATTTATTTTCTCAATATGCTTCCGGGACGCGATTTCCGGCACCACGCCGCCGAACAGGGTATGGAGGTCAATCTGGGAAGAAATCACGTTTGACAAGACCTCTCTTCCGTTCCTTACCACTGCTGCGGCAGTCTCGTCGCAGGAGCTTTCGATTCCCAATATTAAAACATCTTCCGACATCATTTTACCTCTTCCAGCTTTTCCTTCTATTCATCCTCAAATCTTAATTCCTTCATCTGTCCGTCCCGGGAAATGACGGTATTCGGGAAAATCTTCCGCACACTGTCGGCATAATTTTCCGGGTAAGTCAGGGACGGACTGTAATGGGTCAGCCACAGCTCTCCAACCCCGGCCTCCTTAGCCAGCCTTGCGGCGTCATACATGGTCATATGCTTATATTCCCTGGCCTTGGCCTCCTTTTCCTTTTCCCCGTACATGCCCTCGCAGATAAAGAGATCCGAGCCCTTCGCTTCCTCCGCGATCACCGGCACCGGCCTGGTATCGGTGCAGTAGGTCACTTTCAGCCCCTTCCGGGGCTCTCCCAGCACCATGTCCGGGGTATAAATCTTCCCCTCATATTCTACCTGGCTGCCTTTCTGCAGCGGATTCCACAGCTGCTTCGGCAGGCCCAGCGCCAGCGCTTTTTCCAGATTAAATTTTCCGGTGCGGCGGATAGACAGAGAATAACCATAGCAGGCAATATTGTGCTGTACCCGGAAAGCCCGGATCTGATAAGGGCCGCAGGAAAACTCCTCCTGTTTCTGGGTCAGCTCCTGAAACAGGATCGGAAAGGGCAGTTCCGGCGCGATAATCCGCAGAGCATTTACCACTTTTTCCAGTCCCTTCGGCCCCACCATCCGCAGCGGCTCCGTCCGCTCCGCATTTCCCATGGTCAGCAGCAGGCCGGGCAGTCCGCTGATATGATCCGCGTGGTAATGGGTAAAGCAGATCAAATCCACCGGCTTTACGCTCCACCCCGTTTCCTTTAGGGCAATCTGGGTGCCCTCGCCGCAGTCGATCATCATGCTGCTGCCTTCACAGCGGGCAATCAGAGAGGTCAGCCACCGGTAAGGCAGAGGCATCATGCCTCCTGTTCCAACTAAACAAATATCAAGCATCCAAGCTCTCCTTTCCGCGCCGTTTTTCAATACCTGTACGCCGTTAGAAAGCATTTTATCACATATGTGGGAATATTTGCAAGATTTACAGCAGCTCTGTGTCCTCGGAAATTTCTACAGGGCCGGCGAAGTTTTCCAGCCATTTGTCGTAGCAATCCTCACAGAGATAGAAATGATGGGTTTCCCCGTCTTTTTTCGAGAAATATCCCCATTTTTTCGTGATTTCCAGATAGTCCCTGGCATTCCGGGAGGGGTACGCCGGAATCTCCCGGCCGCAGCAGCCGCATGTAATCCGGTTCTGCTCCTTTTGCTCTGTGCAGCGGTTTGTAAATCGAATGATATGGGCCATATAACGCCTCCTCTTTCCGGTTGCAGCGTACCGGTATCCGGTGATCCCGGCGGCCTTGCGCCAGAACCGGCTTCTGCCGGTACGCCATGTTTTCTGAGCAGATTCTATTATATATGACCGGATTCGTCTTTTTCAACGGTAATTTCTGACAGGAACCGGCGCCGCATAATCAGCGCGTCCTCCAGGGGATTCCGATAATAATCCCGCCGTACCCCTTCCCGGCAGAAGCCGTATTTTTCATACAGCCGGACAGCCGGAGTATTTCCCTGGCGAACCTCCAGCAGCAGAAAGGACAGCCCCCGTTCCTCTGCGGCCTGAATCACCTGCTCCATCAGTGCGGAGCCGATCCCCTGGCGCTGAAATTCCGGATCTGTACCAATCCGCAGCAGCTCTCCCTCATCCAGCACCGTCATAATGGCGGCATATCCCACTATCCTGCCATCCGGCGTCCGGGCTGTAAAAAAGGTCTGGGCCGGCGCCGACATGCCGCCGGATATCATCTCCCGGCTCCAGGCATCCGAGAACAGCCGCTCTTCCAGGGCAGCTACCGCCCCGATCGCCTCGGCTTCCATAATCCCTCTCTGTACGGAGCCAGTTTCTCTCACCTGCCTTTCGCTCATGGCAGACTGACTCCCTTTTCCCGCAATTCCCGTTCTGCCTGAGACATCCGCAGGTATTCCGGCGCATGTTCCGCAGCCGTCTGGACGATCCCCTTCTCATAGTAAACGGCCCCCAGGACAGCCACAGCGCCGGCCTTCTGCCGGTTTAGATGAACCGGGGCGAAGGAAACGGGAACCGTCAGCTCCTCCTGGATCCGCTCCCGCTGCACCGGGACACCGTCTCCCAGAAAAATCACCGGCTCGCCCAGCCCATTCAGCTTCTCCAGCAAAGCGCCAATATCCAGTGCGCACTGCTCCATTACTACCTGAAACGCTCCCTGGTTTCTGTAAATTCCGGTATAAACCTGATTTCTCCTGGCGTCCATGATCGGACAGATCAGCCCGGCACAGCCATAAAGCCCATAAGCCATCCCATCCAGCGTAGGCACCGGAATCAGCGGGATCCCCAGCGCCTGACCCAGCCCCTTCGCCGTAGCGCTGCCAATGCGCAGCCCGGTAAAAGAGCCCGGCCCCTTCGATATGGCAATCGCGTCAATGGAATGCTTATCGGTATCCGTTCTGGAAATCATCTCATCAATCATCGGCAGCAATGTCTGAGAATGGGTTTTTTTATCATTCAGCGTATATTCCGCGATCAGCTTCTCGCCATCGGCGATCGCCACTGACGCGGTCAGAGACGCGCTCTCGATTGCCAGTATTTTTGCCATCTTTATACATCCTCCAATCCTGTAATTTCAATCCGCCGGTAATCAAAGCCTTTCTCCGGATCCCTGGTGATTCGGATCTGAATCCGGTTCTCCGGCAGGATCTCTTCAATCAGGCAGGCCCATTCAATCAGGGAAACGCCTTCCCCGTAGACATATTCCTCATAACCGATCTCGTCCATCTCCTCCACATCGCCAATCCGGTATACATCGAAATGGTACAGCGGCAGTCTCCCCTCCTCATAAATCTGGAGAATGGTAAAAGTAGGGCTGCTGACCGGCCCTTCTATGCCCAGCCCGGCCGCAAAGCCCTGGGTAAATACCGTTTTCCCGGCTCCCAGGTCGCCGTCCAGGCAGTATGCCTGTCCCGCCGACGCCGCCATCCCCAGCCTGCGTCCCAGCTCCCAGGTCTCTTCTGCTTTATAGGTTTCTATCGTTTTCATCCTGACCTCCCAGTCTGTCTATCTCACATCGCCAGTCTTCCCGTATTAACCGGCCGCCCCTGTCTGGGTATCTTCATTCATTATAGCAGAAACCGGCTAAATGTCCATTTCCAAAAGCCTGAACAGGGAAGGAAGTTTCCTGCCGAACAGAAAAAGGACAGGGCCGCGGGTTAAGCAAACGGGTTAACCGTTTCGGCAGGCTTGCTTGCTTAACCTCTGTCCCTGTCCTTTTTCCTCTGAAAATCTGCCGCTGAATAGGCGGCGTCCATTCAGGGATGCCAAATGCGCCCGCCAGATTTTCATCTCTGGTGGTACGTCAGCTGCCGGGCGCATGCAGGTTTCCTCTGAAAATCCGCCGGTGGAAATACCATCCTTAATTCGTTTTAATGCGTTTTCAGAATAATACTGATCCGTTTGTAAATCAGCAGAGTAATCACGCTGGTCAGCGCCGCCTTAATCAGGTTAAAGGGCGCAACCGCAATCGCCACAAAAGTAAAAATATTGGTAATAGCAGGATTGATCGCTGTTCCCATCTCGATCAGAGAGTCCATGGGCAGCCCGTAAAATGCAGAGAAAAACGGAAGCATAATGTATGCATTCATCAGACAGCCTGCCAGCACCATGACAGCCGCGCCGACTGCCATGCCTGCGATGGCGTGCTTTTTCGTCTTATGCTTCATATAAATAATCCCTGCAGGGACGATGTAGCAGCATCCGATGCAGAAGTTAGCCAGCTCGCCCACATAGGCTGTGGAAGAAGGCTTTAATAACAGCTTCACCAGAATCTTTACCGCCTCGATTAGCACGCCGGCCACCGGTCCCAGGGCGAAGCTTCCGACCAGCGCCGGGATTTCGCTGAGATCCAGACCATAGAAAGAGGGCGCGATCATGGGCAGAGGCACCTCCAGTATCATCAGCACTGCTGCCAGTGCGCCGAACATACCGATCAGCACAACATTTTTTACGCTTAATAATCCTGCTTTTGCTTTGGCTCTGATAGCCGGGTTTTCATGACTCATATCTTTTTCCTCCTTGTGTTCAGGGAGCGAATGATATGGAGTGTGCCGCTGTTTCATCCCTTATTTCACGTCAACCGCAAAATAAAAAGCCCCGGAATACATCCGGGGCCCACTACCATACTGACAACGCTCTTCTACCATCCAGACTGTAACTGTCGGCTCTGGAATCTCACCAGATCAGTCGCTTGCGCGAGTCACGGGCTATACCGTCGGTAGGGACTTTCACCCTGCCCCGAAGATTAAATTTATTTACGGAGTTATTATATAACAGACCCGGCGGTTATGCAACTGGTTTTGATAAAAATTTCACTGGCTGGGGAAAATTATCTGTATTGCCTAAAAAAGAAACAAATTTTTTTGTAAATGGGACGGCAGGCGTATACCGGTATGTTTCCCATGAGACAAATCAAAATGGCTGATGTCCAGGCTCTCCAGGCCGGTGCAGCCCCAAAACATATATTCCATATTATCTACCTGAGCAGTATCGAAACCGCTGACATCCAGACGTTTCAGATTTTTACATCCATAAAACATGTGATTCAGCTTTTTCGCCGCAGCGGTATCAAAGCCGCTGACGTCCAGCTTACCCAGCTCCTGGCAGCCGGAAAACATGCTGCTCATGTCCGTTACACGGGCAGTATTGAAGCCGCTGACATCCAGGCTAACCAGATTCCGGCAGTCACAAAACATGCTGCTCATATTCGTTACCTGGGCGGTATCGAAACCGCTGGCATCCAGACTGACCAGATTCTGGCAGTCACAAAACATCTTGCGCATATCTGTTACCCGGGATGTATCAAAACCGCTGACATCCAGATGTCTCAGTTTCTGGCAGCCCCAGAACATTCCATTCATATCGGTCATCTGAGAAGTATCAAAGCACTCCGTATCCGCCTCCCACAGGCTGGTACAGTTAAAAAACATGCTGTTCGCGCTTTTTGTTTCTGCCGTATAAAAATTCCCCTGAAAAACAATCTCTTCCAGCCCTTTCAGCAAAGAGAACAAAAATGTTCCGTCTTCCGGCGCTTTTACTCCGCCGGCGCCGCCGATATAGAGATAATAATACCGATCCAGCATACTGCCTTTCTTTTCCGCCCAGGCCACCACGCTGCCGTCACGCTTTTCCGAGACGTCCCATACCGGTGTCCCTTGCCCGGGCACAGTGTCCAGAAACGTAATCCGCCGAATTTTTTTCGCGCCCCTGATCCTGGAACGCCAGACTCTGCTCAGGACATTTTCCGGAACCGTATGGCCGGAGGGTCTGGCCGCCCTGACGGGCTTTCCCGCATCCTCCCTCCGAGCCGGCTTTTTTATCCTGTCATTCAGCTCTCCTGGTTTCCGCTCTGCTTCCTCCAGCGTCCGCAGACGGCTTTTCAGCATCTCTGTCAGCCGCTTTTCCCCTTCCGCCCTCCCGGCTTCATGTTTCTCCTGGCTGACGGAATCCGCACCGCTGACCGTTTGCGTCTCAATGTCCGTTTCCGCCTCACCGTTTG
>CALWQE010000078.1 GCA_944383605.1 uncultured Lachnospiraceae bacterium | reverse complement strand
ACTTTTTGTTTGGCTTCTGGTAGTCCAGCAGCACCGGGAAGATGATGTTCTGTTCTACCGTCAGCTCTGGGATCAGGTTGAAACTCTGGAAGATGAAGCCGATGTTTCGGCGGCGGAACACCGTCAGATTACGCTCTTTCATCGAAAAAATATCTTTTCCGTCAATGAACACCTTCCCTGAAGTGGGAGTGTCCAGCGCGCCGATCATATTCAGCAGCGTGCTTTTGCCGGAACCAGACTCACCGACAATCGCAACAAACTCACCTTTAGGGACGGAGAATGTAGCCTTTTTCAAAGCGTGGACCGTAGCTTCGCCGGTCCCGTATGTTTTGGAGATATTCTTAACCTCTAACAAATCCATATCGTGTAACACCTCTTTCTGTTTTGATATAGAAAGAGTAGCACGTCAACCCTACTGCATTATGACAGGAATCCTACAATTTTGCAGGATTCAGAAAATTGATGGTAAAGGTTGTTCCTACACCTAGCGTACTATTCACCTCAATCGTTCCATTGTGATCTTCTATAATCGCTTTGGCCAATGGCAATCCCAGACCAATTCCCTGGGTATCTTTTGAAAAACGGCTGCGGTAAAACCTCTTGAAGATATGGTGCAGATCCTCCGGGTGGATACCGCTGCCATCATCGCTTACGATAATCTGTACAACAGAAGCGAAAGCACGCCATGTAATATGGATAATGGCTCCCGGCTTTGTGTGATCGAAAGCATTTTTTACAATATTGCTGATTGCCTCGGTCAGCCAGGTCTGGTCGCAGACGAGGGTGACTTCCTTATTCCCTGAAAGAATAAGCGTTTTTCCCTGCTGCTGTGCCTGGCAGGCAAAATGCCTTTCGATACAGCCCATCATATCCGCAACATTTTGGGGATGCTTTTCCAATGTAATGGTTCCTGCGTCCAGTTTGGTAATTTTCAAAAGGTTTTGGACAAGATTTTCAATCCGATCTAATTCCTGCTCGGAAAGAGAGGTAAATTCTTTCAGTTCCGGGCTGTCGTTTACCGCCTGCTGCATCAAACCATTATAAATGTTAAGGGCAGCCAGCGGCGTTTTCAGCTGATGGGAAATGTCTGAGATGGTATCCTTCATAAAGGCTTTGGCGCGCCCTTCGTTCTCTGCATGAGCGTTCAAAATCGTTACCAGAGAATTGACCTCGTGGAACAGCCGGTACAGGTCGCCCTCATCGTCACACTCGATACGGGCATCCCGGTTCCCGGCTATGTATTCCCGGATCTGTTCGATGGCTTCATTCATGGTTTTGCTTTGTTCCCGAAAATACCAATACAGGGCAGCGCAAATCATGAGCGCCATCAATACGGCAGCGATTGCCACATAAAGGGCAGTATTTTTCAGGCCCAGGCAGATCATAAAAACAGAGGAAGCGGTAAAAATCGCCGCCGCTGATAGCACATACAGAAAAAGATGTTTGATTTTTCGATTGACCAGTATTTTCATGGCTCACCTTACTCTGCTGTGTTCCATTTATATCCCATACGTCGGACAGTCACAATTTTTTGAGGATCACCGGGATTATCTTCTATTTTTGTGCGGAGCCGCCGATGTCAAGGCCCATAATAATATCCGTTTCCTCGTCGGCAGCAGTCAAAAACATAATCGGCACTTTGGAGGATGCCCGGATCTTCCGGCACAGGTCGAAGCCTGATCCGTCCGGCAATGCCACATCCAAAATTACCAGATCATAATTGCCGTTTTCCCATAGTTGTCCGGCCTGCGCACTGGTGCGGGCAATCGTCAGTTCATAGCCTTGTTTTTTGATTGCAAAGGATAGGCCGTTGATTAAACTCAAATCATCTTCCACAAAGAAAATGTGCTTCATTTGTTTTCCACTTCCTTGATGCGTGTATTTTTGAATCTTCTGTCGGCGGGTTTGACTGCCTCATTGGGGATCATTGGGGATCAGCCGAACGCCGGCCATTTTCACAGCGCCGGGAATACGCCCTTCGGCGCAGTACATCAGGCCGGTTATGCCGTATTTTACTGTCCCCGATATTCCAGGGCGGCTTTTATCATGGCAAGTACCAGCTCTTGCCTGTCAGGCGAGGTTTCTTTCCAGAGCAGTTCGATTTCCCGGATCTGGCTGATTTCATTTTCGGTCAATTCATCCTGAAGAAGATAATCCGGCGAAACCCGCAGCGCGTTGCATAAATCTATAAATACCGGCAGACTGGGTATCTTAACGCCGCATTCGATCTGACGCAGATAGGCGGCGTTAATATTGCACATTTCAGAAAGCTTTTCTGCAATAAGCCCGCGGTCTTTTCTCACTTCATTAATACGTTTTCCCAATCCCTTCTTTTCCATAATTCACCCGTTCATTAGCTGTAAGCTGTTATTTTGTATACTATTAGACTATATTATGATTGCTGAATGGAATAGATTCTATTAGACTATACAGTGTTAGCTTATAGTTTTCTGAAAGAGCGGAGGTTTGGGAGCAAGCTTCCAGTATCTACCCGGATGACGCGGCAGGGGCGTCAGGAAAGAGGAAAATATGGAAAAAAGAGAAGGAAACAGTGAAAAACGATGGCTGGCGGCAAATCTGGCGGTTTTGTCAGTCTTTCTGCTGATGATGACGGCCAGCGTCATTCTGGTCAGCCGGCAGAACAAAACATATGCCGAGGAATTGCAGGAGGCGGTATGCGCCTATCTGCTGCTGGCTACAGAGGAGGAGTATGACCAGATCGCAGATACCATCCGCCATGACCTGATATACAGGCAAGGCGGACAGGAAATCGAGCGTCTGGCGGAGGCTGTCCCCAACACATCCGGGACATGCTGCCTGGCCGGGGAGGTCTGCCGGGAACAGGTGAATCTGGTCTTCCTGAACACTGGCGAAGCCTATGGATTGGATATTTATAATCAGGAGGAGCCGCTGGAGGCGCAGAAAAGCAAAGGCGGCATGGAGCTGTCCTTTGGCTATGATGAGATCAGCGGAACCCAGCTGACAGTGCAGAAGGAACCAAATAAAAATGCAGCGTCTGCCATGGTGCACCGGGAGCGGGAAATTGTCAGCGTCCATAAAATGAAAGCCAGGTTCTGCGACAGCTGTATCGGGAAGATGCTGGACGCGGTGCAGGCGGCTCCTGTGGAAGAGGCGGTTCTTTATGACGCGGCGGAGAAAAAATTTTATCCGATAACAGAGGGAACTCTGGAGATCGGAAATTACCGTCTGGAAATCACTGGCGGGGGACAATCATACCAGATTGCCCTGCGGGGCGTATAAGCGCGGAGAATAACGTTAAGCTGACGGTCTGCGGCCTGCATGGCTGAACGGTTGCCAGCTTTGCTGAAATTTGGGAAATTCCTGTTTCAAAACCATTCCGGATATGTTAGAATAAAGTTCGATGACGTTTGCGTCCGCCGCCGGCCAAATAGCGGCGGATATTCCGGAAGGAGAAATTGATGAAGGAAAACGGGAAATTTGATTTTAACGCGGCATTTGAGCAGATGATGGAATCTCATGGCCTGGATACGGTGATCATCCTGGCCCATATTCACCCGGACGGAGACGCCGCCGGCTCAGTGATGGGGCTGGCTCATTATATCCGGGCGGTATATCCTCAGTACAAGGCGGTACCTTACCTGGCCCAGACGCTGGACAGCGGCCCCAGAATGCTGGTTGAGGCCGATCGGATTTTTCAGCCCTTTACGCTCCCGGAAGAGGAGCGATACGGTGTGGTGGTCTGTGACACAGCTACTCTGGAGCGGATGGCGGGACGCCAGCTTTACGAAAAGGCGCAGGCCTCCATTGTGATCGATCATCATGCTTCAGATGAAGGCTATGGAGACCTGAACCAGACGGAGGTGTCTGAGGCATGTGCGGAGAATATTTATTATATGCTGGACTGGGAGCGGTGGCAGCAGGCTGCGGCGGACAGCCGGAATCAGGAGGCGGCTCACCCCAATGCGCCGGACTATATTTATCTGGGGATCGTCCATGACACCGGAGGGTTCGACCGGGCGAAAACATCCACCTTCCAGGCGGCGATTGCGCTGGCGGAAATGGGGGTGGATCACAGGGCGATCATCAAAACACAGTATGGGGAAACCTTCGCAGATTTGGCCAAAAGGTCGGAAATATTGCAGATGGTGCGGCGGGATCTGGACGGCCAGGTGGCTTATGTGATAGCAGACCGGGAGCTGATTGAAAAAAAGGAAATCCTTTATAAGGATATTCATCCGATCAGCGGCCTGCTGCGGGATTGTGTGGATATTGAACTGGGATTCACCATGTATGAAGAAGAGCCGGACGGCTGGCGGTGCTCCTTCCGCTCCGACGGGAGATGGGTGGATGTCAACGAACTGCTGGCTCCCTTCGGCGGAGGCGGCCATAAAGGAGCGGCCGGGC
>CALWQE010000077.1 GCA_944383605.1 uncultured Lachnospiraceae bacterium | reverse complement strand
GCTTAAATTCAATCTTTGTCTTATCCCATTCATAGGTTTTATATGGCCCATCGCTGATATAGGACCATACTGCCGTTACCTGGGTAGACAGCCCCAGCATATTTAATGCGGTATCTCCACAGGGAGCAATCGTCCAATGATAGCATCTCGCCAGTGCTTTGGCAACCGCATCTGGGTCCGCCGCCACATATTCCCCAAGGAGCTTGCTGAATTTCGGCTTTTCAAAGACGCCTTTCAAAATACGCCGGAGCATCCCAGCCTGCACAAGCCGGTTCAAGTTCCTGCGTATGGTCTCGCTGTCCGCCACATCCGCAAAATCGGAAACAATAAAAATAGTACCGTCAGGAGCTGTATTAATGCGGTTTTGGATCTGTTTCGCATAACCGTATGCCATGTGTATCGCCTCCTTTTGTCCTGTTTATTATATATTATTCGAGACAAAAAAGCAATAGGCCTGTCCCTTTTCGTAAAGAGTTCCCAAGACAAGACTACTTCATACATCATGGCAAGACAAAGCATACAATTATGTCTCTATACTCCACAGAGCACTCACACTGCCGTACATCGAACACAATTCTCCGTCTTTTTCCCGGTTGATTTTCCGCCCGTGTCATATTAGAATAGGATGTGTTCTTTTACGGAAAATACTGTTGCGGCAGGGCGGAAGAGCCGGAAAGGAAATTTCCTGCCTGCCCTGCAGACGCGGCGGATGCGTCAGGAGGAATTGAAATGAAGATCGTAGTGCTGGATGACAGCAGGGTGAATACAGGAGACCTGTCATGGAAGCAGATGGAGGAGCTGGGGGAGCTGACGGTATACGGCCAGACGCCTGCGAATCAGGTAATCGAGCGGATCGGAGACGCCCAGGCGGTTTATACCAATCAGATTCCCATAGACGGCAGCCTGATGGACCAGTGTCCTCATATGGAATATATCGGGGTGCTGGCCACTGGATATAATATCGTAGATGTGGAAGCGGCGGCCAGCCGGGGCATTACCGTAACCAACATACCGGGCTACGGCACAGAGGCGGTGAGCCAGTTTGCCATTGGCCTGCTGCTGGAGCTGTGCAGCCGGATCGGCGATTATTCCCGCCGGGTCATGGAGGGGGAGTGGCTGCAGCGGGCGGAACAGTGCCACTGGGGTGCTCCGCTGATTCAGCTGTCAGGCAAGACAATGGGCATCGTGGGCATGGGGCGGATCGGATTCCGGACAGCGCAGATCGCCCGGGCGCTGGGTATGAAGGTGATCTATACTTCTGTCCGCCAGAAACCGGAAGCCATGAAGGAAGGGTTCTGCCCGGTTTCCCTGGAGGAGCTGTTTGGCCGGGCGGATGTGATTTCTCTCCACTGTCCTCTGTTTGATTCTACCAGAGAGATGATAAACCGGGAAACCATCGCCAGGATGAAAAAAGGCGTATTGCTGGTAAATACCTCCAGGGGCGGCCTGATCGATGAGCAGGCCCTGCGGGAGGGGCTGGAATCGGGACAGATCGGCGGCGCAGCCAGCGATGTGGCGGCAAAAGAGCCTCTGGGTCCGGACAGCCCTCTCTATCAGGCGCCAAATATGATTGTTACGCCCCATATCGCCTGGGGCACGAAAGAAGCGCGCCAGAGCATGATCGACATTGCCGCCGGCAATATGGCGGCTTATCTGTCCGGCTGTCCTCAGAATGTAGTCAGCGGCGGAACAGACAGGGCAAGAAGGAGGTAAAATGGACTGGAATAAATTAACGATGAAAAATCTGATCTGTCTGGTATTCGGCGGGATTCTTTTTTATGCCGCGCTTCAGAAATTGGAGCTGGTGTGGACAGGGGTCCGGTTTTTGGCGGGTATCCTCTTTCCTTTTTTCCTGGGCTTTGCCATTGCCTTTATTCTGAATGTACCCATGCGAAAAATTGAAGGGGCATGGGTGAGCAAATGGAGGATCCGGGAGAAGCTGAAGCGGCCCGCGGCCTATTTGGTGACGCTGCTGGCAGTAATCGGCGTTTTGTTTCTGGCCTTTTTCGTTATCATCCCGGAGCTGGCCAATACCTTCCGCCTGCTGGTGGGGCAGATTCAGGTGGCGTTTAACAAACTGACGATTTACTTAAATTCTCTGAATGTGGAGTGGCCTCAGCTGGAGGAAGCGCTGAATCAGCTGGAGCTGGACTGGAGAAATCTGGTTCAGGAAATGACCAACCTCCTTCAGGTAGGAGCGGCGGGGATCTTTCAGTCTACCATCAGTCTGGTAGGGGGGATTATCAACGGTTTTACAACGTTTTTTATCAGCTTTACCTTTTCCATCTACCTTCTGTTCCAAAAGGAAACGCTGATCCGGCAGTTTAAAAAGCTGCTGTATGCCCTGATGCCGGAAGGAAAAGCAGACCGGGTGATCTATGTGGGGAGAATGGCGTCGGAAATGTTTTCCAATTTCCTGGCAGGCCAGTGTACCGAAGCGGTGATCCTGGGCACCATGTTTTTTATCGTCATGTCGCTGATCCGTATGCCTTATGCGCTGCTGGTGGGCGTGCTCATCGCCATTACGGCGCTGATTCCCATATTCGGCGCTTTTATCGGCTGCGCAGTCAGCGTATTCCTGATCGTGATGGTAAACCCTGTTCAGGCGCTGATTTTTGTCATTATATTTCTGGTTCTGCAGCAGATCGAGGGAAATCTGATTTATCCCCATGTGGTAGGTGGAACCGTAGGGCTGCCCTCTATCTGGGTGCTGGCTGCGGTCAGCATCGGCGGCAGCCTGATGGGCATTGTGGGAATGCTTCTCTTTATTCCCGCTTCTTCTGTCTGCTATGCCCTGCTGCGGGAATTTGTCAACAAGCAGATCGGCAAAAAGCAGGTGCCCCGGGAAAAATGGACAGATCATGAACAACCAAAAGCAAAGGAGCAGGAGCAAAAACCGTGAAAAACTTATTGAAATATTTACGCCACTATCGGAAAGAAGCGGTGCTGGCCCCTCTGTTTAAAATGCTGGAGGCCTCTTTTGAGCTGTTTGTCCCGCTGGTGGTGGCTTCCATTATCGATACAGGCATCGCCGGAAACCGGCTGGATTATGTCCTTTCGATGTGCCTGGTGATGATCCTGCTTGGCGTCATCGGGCTGGTCTGTTCGATTACCGCCCAATATTTCGCGGCAAAGGCGGCGGTAGGCTTTGCGGCTGAGCTGAAGCATGCCCTGTTTGCCCATATTCAGAGCCTGTCGTTTTCCGAACTGGATACGGTCGGAATGTCAACGCTGATCACCAGGATGACCAGCGATGTAAACCAGGTACAGTCGGGAGTCAATATGTTTCTCCGCCTTTTTCTCCGGTCGCCCTTCGTGGTGGCAGGCGCTGTGGTAATGGCTTTTACCGTAAATGTCCGGGCCGCGGTCATTTTCGCTGTAGCTGTCCCTGTGCTGTCTGTGACGGTATTTGGCATTATGCTGGCCAGTATTCCCCTCTACCGAAAGGTACAGGAACGGCTGGACAGCGTCCTGGCCCTCACCAGGGAAAACCTGACCGGCGTCCGGGTGATACGGGCTTTTCACAAAGAAAAAGAGGAACAGGAGGATTTCCGGGAACGCAATCAGACCCTGACCCGCGTACAGCTTTTCGCGGGAAAGATTTCCGCCCTGATGAACCCGCTGACCTATATCATCATTAACGCCGCCCTGGTGCTGCTGCTGTGGCAGGGCGCCGGGCAGGTAGGCCAGGGTGTGATTACCCAGGGACAGCTGGTGGCGCTGGTCAACTATATGTCCCAGATACTGGTGGAGCTGATTAAGCTGGCAAACCTGATTATCACCCTGACTAAGGCGGCAGCCTGCGGAAAGCGAATCGGCGGCGTATTCCAGATCCGTTCCTCCATGACTGACGCGAAGCCTGGAGAGGAGAGGAGGCAGGAGCGGCCCATGAGCGAAGCGGCCGCAGAACAGAAGCTGTCCGAAAGGGAGGAAAGGCCGGATCAGATCCGGTTCGAGCATGTGGGACTGACCTATCAGGGCGCAGGGGCCGAGGCCCTCAGCGACCTGGATTTTTCCATAAAAAAAGGACAGACAGTGGGAATCATCGGCGGCACCGGTTCTGGAAAAAGCAGCCTGGTTCATCTGATTCCCCGTTTTTATGACGCCACTGCAGGCAGGGTGCTGATAGACGGCGTTGATGTGAAGGATTATAGCCTGGAACAGCTCCGCCATAAAATCGGCATTGTGATGCAGCGGGCGGTGCTGTTTCACGGCACCATTCGGGAAAATCTCCTGTGGGGGAATCCGGAAGCCACAGACGAGGAGCTGAACAGAGCGCTGGAGGTCTCCCAGTCCCTGGAATTTGTCTCTGAAAAAGAAGGAGGACTGGATTTTATGATCGCCCAGGGCGGGCAGAACCTGTCTGGCGGCCAGCGGCAGCGGTTATCCATCGCCAGGGCGCTGGTACGGAATCCGGAGATTTTGATTCTGGACGACAGCTCTTCGGCGCTGGATTTTGCCACAGACGCCAGGCTGCGCATGGCGATCCGGGAGATGGGAGGGGAGCGGACGGTGGTGATCGTTTCTCAGCGCCCCTCCTCCATTCGTCATGCAGATCAGATTATTGTCATGGATGACGGACGGGCAGTGGGGAAAGGAACCCATGAGGAACTGCTAAAAAGCTGTCAGGTATACCGGGAAATTTACGAAACCCAGTACCAGAATGAGAAAGGAGGCGAGGCCAATGGATAAAACAGTAAGCCAGAAGGAAACGATCCGAAAGGTGATCCGGTATATCCGGCGGTATTGGCTGTATGTGGCGGCCTCCCTGCTTCTGGCAGTGGTTACGGTGGCCCTGACACTGTATATGCCGGTGCTGACCGGCCAGGCGGTAGACCTGGCGGTTGGCCCGGGCCAGGCGGATCTGCCGGGAATCCGGCAGATTCTGGAGCGGATGGTTCTGATCATTTCCATTACCGCCGCCGCGCAGTGGCTGATGAATATCTGCAACAATAAAATCACCTATGGCGTGATCCGGGATATCCGCCGGGAAGCCTTTTCCTATATCCAGGAGCTGCCGCTGAAATATATTGACAGCCACGCCTGGGGAGACATCGTCAGCCGGGTCATCGCCGATGTGGATCAGTTCGCCGATGGGCTGCTGATGGGTTTTACCCAGCTGTTTTCCGGCGTGGTAACGATAGTAGGCACCCTGCTGTTTATGCTTTCTGTGAATCCTCAGATCACTCTGGTGGTGGTGGTGATTACGCCGGTATCTTTTCTGGTGGCCAGCTTTATCGCCAGACGGACTTACCAGATGTTCCGCCTCCAGTCACAGGCCAGGGGAGAGCAGACCGCGCTGATTGATGAAATGATTGGAAACCAGAAGGTCGTGCAGGCTTACAGCCATGAACAGCTGTCCATGGAAGCCTTTGACCAGATCAATGAAAAGCTGCGCCGTTACTCCCTCCAGGCGATTTTCTTTTCCTCTATTACCAATCCTGCCACCCGGTTTGTAAACAGTCTGGTTTATACGGGAGTGGCGCTGACCGGCGCTCTTTCCGCCCTTCACGGCGGCATCAGCGTGGGGCAGCTGACCAGCTTCCTCAGCTATGCCAATCAGTATACCAAACCCTTTAATGAAATCTCCGGCGTGGTGACTGAGCTGCAGAATGCCCTGGCCTGCGCTGCCAGGATTTTTCAGCTGATCGAGGAAGAGGCCCAGGTTCCGGACAGCCCTGACGCCAGGGTGCTGGCAGACGCCGACGGGCGGGCAGAGCTGTCCCATGTCTGGTTTTCCTATACTCCTGAGCAGAAGCTGATTCAGGACTTTAACCTGAAGGTAAAGCCAGGTCAGCGGATCGCCATCGTCGGCCCTACCGGCTGCGGGAAATCTACTGTCATTAACCTGCTGATGCGGTTTTATGACCCGGATCAGGGAGAGATACGGGTCAGCGGCACAGATATCCGCCATATCACCAGAAGCAGCCTGCGTACCTCCTACGGCATGGTTCTTCAGGAAACCTGGCTCCGCTCCGGTACCATCCGGGACAATATCCGGATGGGCAGGCCGGAGGCTTCTGACGAGGAAATCATCGCTGCGGCGAAAGCTACAAAGGCGCACAGCTTTATCCGGCGGCTGCCGGAGGGGTACGATACCGTGATTACAGAGGACGGAGGCAGCCTCTCCCAGGGACAGAAGCAGCTGCTGTGCATCACCAGGGTAATGCTGTGCAGACCGCCTATGCTGATTCTGGATGAGGCCACCTCCTCCATTGACACCCGGACGGAGATCCAGGTACAGAACGCCTTCGCCCGGCTGATGGAGGGGCGGACCAGCTTTATCGTGGCCCACCGTCTGTCCACCATCCAGGAGGCGGATGTGATTCTTGTGATGCGGGATGGAAATATCGTGGAGCAGGGCAGCCATGAGGAGCTGCTGGCCCAAAATGGCTTTTACGCCCAGCTCTACAACAGTCAGTTCGCCGGCTGAGGAATGGGAACCTCTGCCGGAATGGGGCAGCGGTAGGTTTTGCCCTTCATCTGCCTGCGAAATTCTTCCCAGGCTTCTTCCAGCAGCTTCGGGTCATCTGCCAGCTTCATGGCCATCACAGCCATTACCTTTGCGCCGTACAGCATTCCCTTTATGCCGATGCTCATACCTGCGCAGGCTGTGATCTGCCAGCTGTGTCCCGGCGCGGCCAGGTTATAGGAGGCGGTCATCACCTGTACGCAGGGTACGATATGCTGTACGTCTCCCACGTCCGTGGAGCCAAACCCGTTCCCGTCCCAGGAAGGCATGACAGTTTCGCACAAAGGCCCTTTTTCCAGATCTCCGGAAGCCAGGGCAGCCTCATAGGTAGGGCTTTTTTTATTCAGGGCATCGGCAAAGGCCTTCTCCTCCTCTGTCCAGACCGGCAGCTGGATCTGCTCCATCACGTCATGGGTCAGGTTGGTCAGCATAACGGGATTCAAGGTATTATAGCATCCGCCCATAAATTCAATTTCCAGCCTTGTCTCCGTCATATGGGCGGCCCCTTCCGCTACCAGCACCAGCCGGCGGTATGTATCCTCCACCGCTTCCCGGCTCAGCGCCCGCACATAGTACCAGACGCTGGCTCTGTCCGGCACGATATTAGGGGCGGTGCCGCCTTCTTTGATCACATAATGAATCCGCACATCACT
>CALWQE010000076.1 GCA_944383605.1 uncultured Lachnospiraceae bacterium | reverse complement strand
GTGACCGGCTGGCGGATCCTGGGGCGGAGAAAAGAGTGGGCGAAGTGTTTGCCGAAGCGTCCGGCAGGCCGGATATCTGCCAGGCGCCGGGCGCCAGGCTGCTGGTTTTGCCTGCGGCGGAAAATGGCCTGCAGCTGCTGCTCCATATGCTTCAGCACTTTCTTCATGAAGGCTTTGGCCTGCGCCTGCTGTGTGACTGGACTGTTTTCTGGCAGAAACAGGGTACGGAAAAGGATATGGAAAAATTTTGCGGCTGGGCGGAGGAAACCGGCCTGGCTGGTTTTGCGGGAGCGGTGACTGGCATCTGCGCCGCTCATCTGGGGATGGATCCGGCTTTGCTGAAGCGGCTGCGGGATCCCCGGGGGACAGGGAAAAGCCTGTTCAGGCCGGAGGATGAAGCCCTTTACCGGGATATTATTTCCGGCGGGGAGTTCGGCAGGGGAGAAAAGTCCCGGCTGGTGATCCTGAAAGACCGTTCTTTACTGGGCAGTATGTTCCGGGAAGTGCATAACGCCATGAAGTTTTATTTTCCCCGGGGGAAGAAGTATCCGGCTGCCTGGCCCGTCCTGTGGGCGGGAACCATCCTGATTTTCCTGCGGAACAATAAGCGGCTGGGCAGAGGCGGAACAGCAGGGATTATCCAGAACGCGAAGGCCAGGACGGTATTGATGAAACAGCTGTCAGTATTTGAGAAAAAAGGAAGAAAGAAAAAGTGAACGTTTTAATCGTTGGAGGCTACAATGTATTTGTCAGCCAGCTGATTGAAAAATTCAATAAAGAGGGGTGGGAGGTCTATCTGATGACTGGCAGCAAGAACCCTACGCGCCGCCACCCCTATGTATTTGAACAGTACGATTTCCGGTATGATACGGACAGTATCAAGGAAATTATGGACAGCGCCTCCCCGGATCTGGTGGTGTTTACCGGCGCTTATGATGAGAATCTGAACAGCGGGAAGACCAGGCGGGAGTCCATGTACTATATGTCCAGCCTGATTAATATTCTGATGGCTTCCCAGATGCTCCGGATTCCCCGCTTTGTCTATATTTCCTCCCATGAGGTGCATGAGGAAAGCTTCAGCGGGCTGATTACGGAGGAGATGAAGGCGTCGCCGGTATCGACAAAGGGAATGCTGGTGGCGCAGGGAGAGGATCTGGTGGTCCGTTACGGGGAGACTACCCCGATGGATACGCTTGTGCTGCGGCTGGATCATATGTACTGGATCCCCAAAAACCGGAACGAGGTGGGAGAGATCCATGGGGAGATGTGCCTGCGGGCGCTCCGGGACCGGAAGGTTCCGGCTTCGGAGAAGCATATTTTTTCCGCCGTCTATATCTCGGACGCGATTTTTGCGGTTTATGAGATTGCCACCCGGCAGGAGCACCAGCATCGGATTTATCAGATTACCACATCAGAGGAGGAAAATGAGATTCAGGCTGCCCGGGTAATCCAGGAGGCGTCGGAACGGAGCGTGACGATCCAGGACAATACGGTGGGCCTGACCAGGCGGAATGTGATGTCCAGCCTCCGGGTGCGCAAGGAATTTGGAATCAGCGCCAGATTTCATTATGAAGACCGTGTCCGGCGCATGATGGAATATATGGATAAGAACCGGAACGATTTCCTCAGCAGGGAGGAGCGTGAAGGCAGCTGGCTCCAGCGGATGTTCCGGCGTTTTGAAAAGACGATATTTGCGCTGATCCCGTTTGCGGAAAATTTTGCGGTATTTGCGGCTGTGTTTCTGATCAATAACCGTACCGCGGACAGCGCCTATTTCCGGAGAGTGGATATTTTCCTTCTGTATGTAGTGCTTTTTGCTGTGTTTTACGGAAAACGGCAGGCGATCGTGGCCGCGTTTTTCAGCAGCATCGGTTTTATCTTCCGTCAGTCCTACTACCGGACGGCGATTGAGGTGCTGGTAGATTACAATATTTACATCTGGATGGCGCAGCTGTTTATCGTCGGCATGGCGGTGGGCCATCTGCGGGATATGATCCGGATCATAACGGATGACAAGGACGAGGAGATCGCTTTTCTGTCCGGGCAGCTGGACGATATTTATGATATTAACAGCAGCAACCTGAAGGTGAAAAATATACTGGAAGACCATATTATTTCTTATGACGACAGCCTGGGCGTGCTGCAGAACCTGACGGAAGGACTGGAGCGGCTCAGCCCCGGAGAGACGCTGTATCATGCGGCGGACGTGCTCTGCAGGGTGCTGGGGACAGACGGCGTATCCATATATAAGATTTCCAACAGCGACTACTGCCGCCTGCTGGCGGCGACAAACGCTGCCGCCAGACAGCTGGGCAAGTCTCTGAAATATTCCGCCAACAGAGATCTGATGGAAAGTATAGAGAGAAATGAAGTATATGTAAACCGCAGCCTGGAGGAAGGGATGCCGTCCATGGCTTACGGCCTTCGCCACGGAGAGACGCTGGAGTATATTCTGCTGGTGTGGGAACTGCCCTTTGAAAAGATATCCCTCCATCAGATGAACCTGCTGAAAGTGGTGGGCTATATGATACAGAACGCCATCACCAGGGCGGCAGGCTATCTGGACGCGGTGGGAGACAGGCGTTACCTGCCGGAGACCAGCATTCTGAACGCGGAAGCCTTTGCAAAAGAGCGGGAGACCAGTATGGAGATCAGCAAACGGGATTACGCGGACAACGCCCTGATCCGGGTAGAGTCTGCGGGAAAGGCAGACAGCCTGATGGAAAACGAGCAGGAGCTGCTCCGCTACAATGCCCTTCTGCTGAAGAATCTGAGAGAGACAGACCGCTTTGGGGTTGGCGAGGATGGATATCTGTATATCCTTCTGTCCAATTCCAACGCCCAGGAGGCGGATATTGTGATCCGCCGGTTCGCCGCCCAGGGAGTGGTATGCAGCCTGAAAGCGAGTGTATGAGATGAGGATGGATTTGTTCATACTGATCGTGATTTTGATCATCAATACGGCGATTGCCCTGATCTATCTGCTGTGGGGCCTTCTGCGGCCCGCAGATAAGAAGAAGGACAGGGGGCACAGGGCCAAATATGTGATGCTGGCTTTTGTCATGGCGGTCTGTCCGCTGATCGGCCCGCTGTTTCTCGGCGTGTCCCACCTGGTATATCTGCTGTTTTCCAGACGGGATGTGGATATGTCGGATGTGTCCTTTAGCAGGGAGAGAGTACAGACCTATACGCCGGCTGACATTGACCGGGATATTAATATTACGCCGGTGCGGGAGGCGCTGCTGGTCAGCGATGTGAAGCGGCGCAGGAGGATGCTGCTGGATATTCTGAAAAAGGATGTCCGCAGATCTCTCGGATCGATTGCCATCGCCCTGGACAACCCGGATTCGGAAACCTCTCATTATGCCGCCTCTGTGGTGATGGACGCGCTTTCGGAGTTTCGGGGAAATGTCCAGAATATGCTTCAGAAGCTGCGGGAGGATCCGGAGGATGCCGGCCTGGGCAGCCTGCTTCTGGGATATATCCATGAGGTGATGGAGCAAAATGTCCTGTCAGGGGACGAGAAGCGGTCTTATACCTATCTGGAGGATGAGGTGGGAGACATTTTATTTTTCCATCATCAGGAAAAGATGGAGGGGCAGCAGTACCGCTGCCTGATGGAAGATCTGGTGGAGATCGGGGATTTTTCCGTGGCGGAAAAGTGGTCCCGCAGAGCGATGAAGTACAGGGATTATCAGCTGGATACTTATATCGGCTGCCTGAAATTTTATTATACCTACAATGACCGGGGCGCGTTTCTGCAGTGTATGGAACGGCTGAAGCAGTCGGGGATCGTGGTAAACAGAGAGACGATGGAACTGATCAGAATGTTTCAGCCATGACAGAGAGCAGATTGCTCCGGGGCGGAGGTGAGCGGCATGTCGTTTCATGTGGTCACAGTGTTATGGACTGTGAAAATATTTCTAATCTACACTCTGATGGCGGTGGGACTGCCATGGCTGGTGATGGGCAGATTTCTGAGAGGGCGCAGCCTGTCCCAGAAGTTTGTGTTCAGCATTGTGGCGGGTAATTTTTTCTATATTATGATTGTGCTGTTGTGGGGACTGCTTCATATTACCAGCCGCTATGTGCTGATCGCAGCTACTCTGCTGCCCCCTGCTGCTATCCTTTTTTCCAGAAGGCAGCGGATATGGGAGAGATGGCTGCAGCCTCTGGTCATTCATCTCAAGAGACTGTTCCGGAATGAAAACAGCCTGCGTTACAGCCGCAGACTGCTGTTTCGGTGGGCCGGAAGACGGCTGGGCGGCCTTTTCAGGAGGACGGGCCTTTTCCTGCGGCATAATTTTTTTGAACTGATTCTTTTTGCCGGATGCAGCGCTTTTGTACTCTGGTTTTTCAGCCGGACAGAGCATTTCGGCCCTATTGTGCCGGATCTGACGGTGCATATGTCCTGGATCAACGCCGTAGATGAGGGCAGGCTGTTCAGCGATGGGATTTATCCCTTTGGGATGCACGCCCTCCTCTATTACTTCCACGTGGTATTCGATATCCCGACGGTCAGGCTTTTACTGGTTTTTGGGACGGTGCAGACGTTTTATATTTTTACGATGCTGCTGGTATTTCTGAAAGAGATCTGCCGGTTCCGCTATACCCCTTATCTGGCCTATCTGGGATTCGCGGTAGGGCATTATCTGGTAGGCGGCGCCTGGTACGGCGGAAATTTTGAGCGGTATTACAGCACCCTGCCCCAGGAATATGGCATGCTGTTTATCCTGCCATGCGGGATCGCCCTGCTCCGCTTTTTCCGGGCGGCAAGCCGGGAGCATGAGGAATATCTCCGGATGAAACGGGAGAAGCTGCTGTATACAAGGGTGGGCAAAAAGCAGAAGTGGAAGGAATCTACGGTACAGCTGTGGCTGCTGATCATCAGCTTTGGCCTGACCCTGTCGGCCCATTTTTATAATACCTTCATTGCCGCTTTGCTGATCCTGGCGGCGGCGGCAGCCCATATCCGGTTTGTCTTCCGGCCGGATATGCTGCGGCGGCTGGTCTGCGCCGCAATCCTTTCTGTGCTGATTCCGGTGCTGCCCATGGCGATCGCGTTCGCCCAGGGCACTCCGCTGCAGGCGTCATTGTACTGGGGACTGCAGGTAATCGAGGGAGAAGAAGAGGCGTCCGGCGAGACAGAAGAGACAGAAATGACAGAAGAGACCGGGGAGCCGGCGGAAACCGGCGGATCGGAAGAGGCGGCAGAGCCGGGGACGGCCTCTGAGAGCGCCGGAAGGGATATGTCGGAAACCGGGGAGGAGGGAAGCGGCGAAGATCTTTCCCGTGAACCGGAAGGAGCGGCAGAGGCGAAGCTTTCCGGGACGGAACGGTTCAGAGCCATGCTGGATTCCTGGAAGGGCACGATAGAGGATGTGCTGGAGTATCATATCTTCACTTCTCCGGCCTGGATGGAGGTATGGGCCTGGTGCCTGCTGCTTCTTCTGGTTCAGCTGCCGGTATTATGGCTGCTGAAGGAAGGAGAATATGCCAGAACCTCCATTACCGTACTGCTGTTTACCGGGCTGCTGGTATTTCTGTGCGTGTCCGGCGATCTGGGGCTTTTCACCGTGATGGATATGGAGCGCGCCCCGATCTTCTGCTGCTATGCAGTGCTGGCTCCTGTCAGCCTGGCGCCGGACGGACTGCTGGTGATACTGAACCGTCTGCTGCCGGCCAGACGGGTCTGGCAGACGGCTTCTCTGCTGCTGGCGGCCCTGCTGGCGGCGGGTACGGCAGCAGGCGGTTATATCCGGCCCAGGACGGAGCCGGCATCCAGCCTGGAGCGGGACGGCGCTGCCCTCTGTGTGTATGATATTATGGAAAATTATCCGGAGAAGAAGTGGACGATCGTATCCTGCAACGAGGAGCGGAACATGGTCTCCCCGGTGGCGTGGCACTATGAGGTGATCGATTTCCTGGACAGCATGGAGGACTATCAGGAAGGAGACGAGATGTATATCCCCACCCAGTATGTATTCTTTTTCATAGAGAAAAAGAGCCTGGACTACGGGTATGGAGAATTTGAGGGCGTGGACGCCAGGGTAAGCGAGGAATGGGCCTCCGGCATCCTGCCGGTCAAAAACCAGCTGACCCAGTATAACGGGACGAACCGGATTATTCTGAACGCCCGGATGTATTACTGGGCCCAGGCGTATATGGAGCGGTTTCCCAATGAGATGAAAATTTATTATGAGGATGAGGATTTCGTCTGCTATTATATCGAGCAGAATGAATATTTCCTCAACAATTTTGCCATAGATTATGGGTATAACAGCGGGAGGTGATCAGGATGGTCAGCCGGGCTAATTATTTTGCGATTACGCTGATTATGCTGATCGTGCTGGTGATGTTCCAGCTGACCGGCATTTCAGAAGCTGTATTGATGAATACCGGTGAGAACATCCACGCGGCGGAAGCTGTGACAGAGGAACTGGCCGCGCAGGAGCGGGCCGCCTATGACAGCCTGACAGCCGGCCTGTCGGAAGGGACAGGAGATGGAAGAGTAGGACTGGCGGGAAGCCGGGAGAATCCGGCCCTACAGGTGGGAGAGAACTGGTGTATCTCTCAGAAAAAAGAATATTGTTTTTATGGAGATCTGTCTGAAGCGGCGGAAGACCCGGATGGGGCGGAGATTCTGATCGCGGATGGGAAAAGCCTGGGGACCGAGGACGGGCAGGCGCTCCTGACGCTGTCCGGACAGGGCAGAAATGTAATTCTGTCAGGATTGCCGGATACGGGACTGCTGGAGGAAAACCGGGAGCTGAGACAGGCGCTGGGGATTGTGGAGATAGAAGCGGAAGAGATCCGGACAGAAGGCTTCCGCCTGTTCGCCGGCCTGATGCTGGGCGGGGAAGTAATCTATGAGGAATACCCCCAGGAGATGCCCTACGCCCGGCTGGGAAATTCCGTAAAGGTGTATGCGGTCGCCCGGCAGGAGGAGGCCCAGTTCCAGGGGACGGACAGAGAGGATCTCCCGGCTGTGATCTGGCGGTATGCCGGCGGAGAAGGAGCCGTCTATGTGGTAAATGGAGATTACCTGACCGGGCAGGCGGGCGCCGGGCTTTTGACCGGCTTTGCCGCCGAGATGGAGCCGGTATATGTCTATCCGGTGGTAAACGCCCAGGTGACAGTGGTGGAAAATTATCCGGTACTGACGGATGAAAATACGGCGTTTATGGAAGAGGAATACGGTCAGGACGCGACAGCAGTTTTCCGGGATATTTTATGGCCGTCGATCGTGGCGGTTCAGTTTGACACAGAGGACGCCCTGACCGTTTCGATGGCTCCCCGCCTGGATTATCATGGAAGCGGCGAGACGGAGGAGCAGCTGCTGGAATTTTACTATGAACAGGTGACGAAGGAGAGCGGTGAGATCGGGCTGTCAGGCTGGCAGGTCTCCGATGTGCCTCTGGAGGAAAAGCTGCAGGAGGACATGGAGCTGCTGCACAGTATCCTGCCGGATTATCAGATCCTTACTTTCCAGGCAGGAGGCCTGGAGGAAGAGGAATACCGCGGGCTGGTAGGAAAAGGGAAGCTGCTGGAGGATGTGAATACTGTACTGACAGATTATAAGGAGGAGGACGCTTCCGGCGCCTTTTTCTCCTATCTGGACGGGGATGTGCTTCAGCTGCCGGTCTATATGGACAGCCGGTATATGGAGGATCCGGATGATTTCCGGTCCAGATGCCTCCAGACGGCTTATGGCTATTACGGCTCTGCCCTGGACGCCGCTGTGGTGATCTATCCGGAGGGGGAGGCGGACAGATGGAACCTGATCAGCCAGGAGTGGGCGGAGAATTACCGGCCCTACCGGGTTCCCTTTGAATGCTTCGACAAAATGACGGCGTCAGAAGCGGACAGGCGGGTGCGAAATTACCTGGCGGCTGACTGGCAGTTTTCCGTCAGCGAAGATCAGATCACCATCCAGGCAGACGCCCCAGGCGGCGAGACCTATTATGTGCTGCGGCTGCATGGAAGCGAGGTGGCGGAAATCACCGGAGGAACGGCTGAGGAGATTGAAGAGGGCTGGTATCTGATTACCGTGACGGAGGAGACGGCCCGGATCAGAATCGAGGAGCAGAATCTTCCAGGGTATTATATTCAATAAAGGTTTATTCCAAAGAAAGGATTTTATGGATGAAAGTGTGTATCGTGGCCGAAGGGTGCTACCCGTATGTAGTCGGCGGCGTATCCAGCTGGGTACACAGCCTGATCCGCCAGTTTCCCGATGTGGAGTTTACGCTGGCGGCAATCGTAGCGGACAGAAAGAGCAGGGGAAAGTTCGCCTATGCCCTGCCGGCAAATCTGACGGAGGTGCGGGAGATTTATCTCAATGACAGCCAGTGGCTGCAGGGAGGAAAGCGAAACCGGATGGCGAAGCTGTCTCTGTCTGCCGATGAACATGCGGCGCTGCGGGGGCTGGTTCTGGGCGAGCATGTGGACTGGACGGTGGTTTTCCGTATGTTCCGAAAGAAAAATATGTCCATCGACCGGCTGCTGATGGGAAAGGATTTTCTGAATATTGCCCGGGAGGTTTATGAACTCCGGTATAACAATATTGTATTTTCCGATTTTCTGTGGACATTGCGTTCCATCTATCTTCCTCTGGGATTTGTCCTCCAGTTTATGCCGGCGCAGGCAGATCTGTATCACTGTGTGGCGACCGGCTATTCCGGCATCGTGGGAAGTATGGCGAAGGAGCTGTACGGAAGCAGGCTCCTGATTTCAGAGCATGGCATTTATACCAGGGAGCGTGAGGAGGAGATCATCAAAGCCAGGTGGGTGCAGGGCGTATACAAAGACTTCTGGATCGAGCAGTTCAGGAAGCTGTCTCTGTGCGCCTACCAGCATGCGGATCTGGTGACTTCCCTTTTTGAAAATGCCCGGTCTCTCCAGATCGAGCTGGGATGCCCGGAGGAAAAAACAGTGGTGACGCCAAACGGCATCGCGGTAGAGGATTATGAAAACATTCCGGGGAAAGACCCGGCTGATCCCATGATCCATGTAGGGGCAATCCTTCGGGTTACGCCGATTAAAGATGTCAAGACAATGATTAACGCCTTCCATTACGCGAAGCAGCGTGAGCCCCGGCTGAAGCTCTGGATCATGGGCCCCTGGGATGAGGATGAGGAATATGCCCAGGAGTGTTTTGATCTGGCAGACAGCCTGCAGACTAAGGATATTGTTTTTACCGGAAGGATCCGCACCAGGGATTATATCGGGAAGATGGATATGCTGATGCTGACCAGTATCAGCGAGGGACAGCCTTTGACGATTCTGGAAGGGTTTGCGGCAAAGAAGCCGGTGATCGCCACCAATGTGGGAAACTGTGAAGGGCTGATCCACGGGGAAGCGGACAGCCTGGGCCCTGCAGGCATGGTTTTGCCGGTGATGAATGTGGGCAGAATCGCCGATGCCATTGTGGAGCTGGCCCAGGACCCGGCGAAGCGGGAGCAGATGGGACGTGTGGGCTATGAACGGGTCTGCCGCAGATACCGGATTGGAGATATGAGAAAGACATACGAGGAGATTTATCAAAAAATGGCGGAAGCCAACGGCGTGCCGTTCCCCTCTGAGGCAGCCGGACAGGAATGAGAGAAGAAGGGAGACTGGGACGATGGCTGGAATCGGAATCAGGCTGAATAAAATATTCAGGAGGCATACGCTGATTTATACGCTGTATGGCTCAGGCTACAGTATGCTGGCTACCGTTACCCCCATGCTGGTGGTAATCGGGACGATGCTGCTGATGTATATTTTCCTGGGCTTTGAGTCGGTACGCTATTATGACAGGGAGCTGTTTTCCTGTACGATTTTATATATCTTTATTTTTTCTCTCCTGGCGGCCTCCCCTTTTAATTCTGTCCTGTCCAAATATGTGGGGGACCGGATCTTTGAGGAGCGGTTTGATGATATTCTGCCCTGCATCTATGTGGGGCTGGCCCTGAACATGGGCCTGGCCTGCCTGATCGGGATCCCCTTTCATATCTGGGCGCTGCTGGTGGGGAAAATCCCGCTGTACTGGGTATTTACCGCGTTCTGCGGTTATATCGGCCTGGGGCTGTGCTTTTACCAGATGCTGTATCTGTCCATCGTAAAGGCATATAAAAGGATCTCTGTTTTTTTCTTTGCCGGCATGGCGCTCTGCTTCCTGCTGTCTCTGGTATTCCGCTTTCTTCTGGGAATGTCCGTCACTTACAGTATGCTTCTGGCCCTGACGGTTGGATTTTTTGTGATCGCCTGCCTGGAATACGGGTTTGCCAAATCCTATTTCAATGGGAACAGCCATCATTACCGGGAGGTGCTGGGCTATTTCCGGATTTACTGGAAGCTGATTTTTACCAATTTTTTCTATATCCTGGGGCTTTATATCCACAACTTTGTCTTCTGGACGAAGGAGGATATGCGGATGGTGCTGGCCAATACCTATGTGTGCAACCAGCCCTATGACATGGCCACATGCATCGCGATGTTTACCAACCTGTCCGCCAGCGTGATCTTTATCGCTTATGTGGAGATGCATTTCCATAAAAGGTATCAGGCTTATACGGAGGCGGTGCTGGGCGGAAGGCTGAAGGATATCGAGAAGGCGAAAAAAAGGATGTTCCGTCTGATGGGAGAGCAGCTGATGCGGGTGGCCCAGCTGCAGTATATTATTTCGGTAGTGCTTTTCCTGCTGTGTATTATCCTGCTGCCCAGGTTTGGCATCACCGGGCTGACGATGTCCATATATCCCTGCCTGGCCGCCGGATATTTTGTGCTGTTCCTTCTTTATACGGCGATCCTCTTTCTGCAGTATTTTAATGATCTGACCGGATGCGTCCTGACCAGCCTGCTGTTTGCGGCGATTACCGGTGTGGTAAGCGTATTTGCCAGGGAGTTTCCTGACTACTGGTACGGGATCGGCGTATTTGTGGGAAGCATAATCGCGTGGACCTTTGCCTATTTCCGGCTCCGCTGGGCGGAGCGCCATCTGGATGAGCATATTTTCTGCAGGGGGACGCTGCTGGAAAAGGCCAGCGGGCCTATGCCCAGTTCCAGGGTGTATTAGACAGGGACTGTGTATCCGCCTGTTCATGCAGGGCCTGCCTGCGGATTCTGGCGCGGGATTTGGAGAGGAGAGGTTTTATGCGCAGTAAAAAAAGGATTTTGTTTGTGATGAATACTATGGGCCGGGCCGGGGCCGAGCGCGCCCTGGTGGAGCTGATGCGGCTTCTGGATCCCGCCCGTTACAGCCTGTATCTCTATGTCCTGCTGCCGCGGGGAGAGATGTTTGGCGAGGTGCCGGACTATGTGAAGCTCCTGAACCGGAAATACGATGAGAGGTCTGTCCTTTCTCCGGGCGGGAAGCTGTTTATTGCCAGGCGTCTGGCCGCAGCTGCCCTGCGGGGCGGCAGCGCCCGGGAGACGCTGGGGAGGATCGTCAGGGCCGTCAGGAGCGGCGGGAAGAAAAAAGGAAGAGACAGCCAGACGGCAGAAAAGCTTCTGCGGCGTATGCTGGCGGACGGAACGCCTGCCCTTCCGGGAAAATTTCATCTGGCGGCCGCGTACCTGGAGGGCCCCGCCACCTGGTATGTGGCGGAAAAGGTTCAGGCGAACCGGAAAGCGGCTTTTCTTCATGTGGACTATGGCAGGGCGGGCTATACGAGAGAGCTGGATCGGGGATGCTATGGCAGCTTCGACCGGATTTTTGCCGTCTCTGAGGATGTGAGGAAGGGGTTTCTTTCCGTTTACCCGGAATATGCTGCCAAAACCGGGATCTTTCTGAATATTATTAACCGGGCCCACATCCGCAGGCGGGCAAAGGAGCCGGGCGGATTTACCGACGGATACCAGGGGATCCGGCTCCTGTCTGTGGGCAGGCTCTACTGGCAGAAGGGCTATGATATCGCCGCCAGGACAGCCCAGGTGCTGAAGAAACGGGGATTTTCCTTCCGGTGGTATGTGCTGGGAGAAGGAGAGGAGAGAAAAAATCTCCGGAAACTGATCCGGGAGCTGGGGCTGGAGGATACCTTTGTTTTGCTGGGGGCCTCGTCCAACCCATACCCTTACTTCCGGCAGGCGGATATCTGTGTGTGCACCTCCCGGTTTGAGGGGAAAAGCATTGTGATCGAAGAGGCCCAGGCGCTGGGGCGGCCGGTAGTGGCCGCTGCCTGTACCGGAATCACAGAACAGATCGTATCCGGCCAGGACGGGCAGATCACAGAGCTGGATCCGGAGAAGCTGGCGGACGAGATCGGCCGGCTGATCCGGGATCCCAAGCTGCGGGCGGCCTACGGACAGGCGGCATATGAAAAAGAACCGGCTTATGAGGCAGGGCTGGCTGATTTTCTCAGCCTGCTGGGAGAGCAGGGGGCATGAGAAGAAAAAAGGCGCGGATGCCGGCGGCAGTATTATTTCTGACAGGAGTTGTGATAGCGATGTGGATTTGCGGCAAATGGCTGAGATGGAGGACTGTCTGGCAGCCGGCAGAATATGCGGAATCCTCCGGCTGGCTGGCGAACAGGGAGCGGGGCTTTTATAATATGCGGGGCGTGATGGTTTCTGATGAAAATCTGGCGGACGGGGCGCTGTATGAGAGCATTGCCTGCGAAGAGCGGCAGGAGACGCTGGAGCTGCTCCAGATCCATATCGGAGCTTACCGGGACAGAGAGATCAGCCCTTCCGGGATAGAGCAAATCGAAAAAACCTTTGAGGCTTATGCCAGAAAGAAGCAGCCGGTCAGCCTGATCGTCCGAGTACTTTATGACTGGGACGGAAAAGGGGCCCAGAGCGATCCGGCCTCTCTGGCTCTGGCGCTCCGGCATATGGAGCAGATCGGCCGGGTAATGGAGAAATATGAGGATCAGATCTATATCGTCCAGGGGGTATTTGTAGGAAGCTGGGCGGAGATGCACAGCTCCCGCTATCTGACGGAGAAAAGCTATCGCGCCCTGCTGGGCCAGATGGACGCAGTGGTGCCGGATTCCATCTTTCTGGCTGTCCGGACGCCTGCATTCTGGCGAAGCGGAACCGGGCGGACGGAGCCGCTGAGCGGGCAGGAGGCCTGGGGCGCGGCGGGTCTGGCTTCCCGTCTGTCTCTGTTTAATGACGGGATACTGGGCAACTCCCTGGACTGCGGCACCTATGGAGATGTCAGCCGGGAGGAGGCGCCGTCGCCCGGAACCAAATGGATCCGGGAGGATGAGCTGGCGTTTCAGGAGCAGCTGAACCTGTATGTGCCAAATGGCGGAGAGGTGGTTCTGGATAATCCGCTGAACGATCTGGAGAGCGCAGACCAGGCGCTGGCCGCCATGCATGTATCCTATCTGAACAGGGGACATGATACAAAGGTGCTGGAAAAGTGGAAGAACGCCATATACCGTGACAGCGGCTCCGTCTATGACGGGATGTCCGGATACGATTATATCGAGCGCCATCTGGGGTACCGGTTTGTGATCCGGGATGTGTCTGTTCCGGAGAGCGGGTGGCTCTGGGAAGAGCAGACGATTACGGTGCGGGTGGAAAATGTGGGCTATAGTCCCAGATATACGCCATGCAAAGTAGAGCTGATTCTGAAAAACGAGGACGCCGGAAGGACAGAGATCTACAATGCCGGCGCCGATGTGCGCCAGTGGGTTCCGGGAGAGGAGATTTCCTTTACCGTTGCGGCGCCGGCGCGGACAGAGGAGACAGGTGACTGGCAGGTGTATCTGAAGGTGACAGGGGAACGGGACGGAATGCCCCTGTATTTTGGAAATGAAGGGACACAGACAGAGGATGGCAGCTTTTTTTTGGGAACGATCAGGAAAAGGGGTGACAGAAGATGAAGGAACCGCTGCTCAGCATCATAATCCTGTCATATGAAAATTCTTCTCTTGTACTGAGAAGGGCGCTCCGCAGCGTTATGGAGCAGAGCTACGAAAACTGCGAGCTCCTGCTGGTGGATGCCAATGAGAAAAAAAGCGAATACAGCCTGGGGCTCCGGGAGGATATGGAGCGGTACCCGGATATCCCGGTCATCTCCTGTCCCAGCGCCAGAGAAGAGTTTGCCGCCGCCAAAAATGAAGGCGCGGCACAGGCAAACGGGACTTACCTGGCCTTTCTGATGGCGGAGGACGCCTGGAACCAGGAATGCGCCGCAAGCCAGATCGAGGTGCTGGAGGAGCATCCGGATGTGGCGCTGGTATTTTGCCAGAGGTGGCTTCAGGATGAGGACGCTCTGTCTACCGGGTACCGTACCGCCCCGGAGACTGCGCCAGGGGAAAACGGCAGGAAGGGGCTGCTGACCCAGGAGGCGATCCATTCGGTCTCCCAGGTGATATTCCGCAGAAGCGCCTTCGAGGAGATGCTGGGGTTTGATACCCATATTAACAGGCAGGATGAATACGATATGTGGATCAGGCTGTCCAGGAAGTACCGGATCGCCTCCATCGATCAGAATCTGGTGTGCGGCTATGTGGACAGGGAGCTTCTTCGAAAAACGCGCCGGCTGATCAGCGTGGTGGGTTATCTTCAGCTGTACAGCAAGCATTATGACATGTACCGCCGAAGCCCCCAGGCCCGTCTGGAGCTTTTCCGCAAGATTGCGGCGTGCTATAAAAATGAGAGATATTATGTTACATGGCTGAAATATGCGGCAAAGATAAAGGGGTTGGAAATGAGAATTGGAAAGAGAAAAGAGACAGAGACAGCTCCGTCGGCCCGGTCGGGAGAAGGGCCGGCATACCAGGTGATCTCCCAGCAGGATAAGGAATATATCGCGGTTGTGAAGCATCTGGCCGGCGGCGGGCCGGGGCCGGATCTGCCGGAGCCGGGGGCGGAATTTATCATCTGGCTGAAAAGCGCCGGAAGCTATGAGGCGGCGACAGCCAACGAGCGGGACATCCTGGTCTGCAATGAGGAAGGCTACGCCAGATCCAGAGGGCTGTCCCAGGGTATTTACACAGTGCGCCAGACCAAAAGCCCTTCCGGGGCGGAGCTGGCGGGAGAGTTTGAAGTGAGGCTGGAGCGCAGCGGAAAGACCCATACCATTTCCGTCAGCAGCGCGCCGGAGGGTTTTTATGTGAAGGTGGAGCGAAGAGACCGGGAGACCGGGCAGCTGATCCCGCTTCCAGGCGGCAGCTACCGGATTCTGGATCAGTCGGGCACGCCTGTTTCCATGGATGTGGTTTATCCGGAGCCGATGCGGCTGGACCGTTTTGCGGCAGGGGAAAAAGGCTGGTTTGTCACGCCGGAAAAGCTCCCTCCCGGTTCCTACAGCCTGGAGGAGGGGGAAGCCCCTTTTGGCTATGTCAAAGGCCGGGAGCCGGTTCGCTTTTCTGTGTCAAAAGAGAATGGAACGCCGGAGAATGGCGCCATGGTGGTTACAGTGGCCTATGAAAGTACCCGTCAGATGGGGAAGGTTCTTTTGCGCCGGAGCGGACCGGTAAACGGCAGGGTGGCTGTCAGCGACGGGGGCCCGGGCGGAATCCGGCTTTACCGGCCTTATTTTGAGGAAGGGCCGGGGGCCGGGGCTGTCTATGAGATTGCCGCAGAGGAGGATATCGTAGCTGCGGACGGAACTGTCCGGGCAGAAAAGGGCAGGCCAGTGGCTGTGCTGACCACCGGCGCGGACGGCAGCGCGGCCAGCGGTCTGCTGTATCCCGGCGCTTATCGTATTACCGAGAAAAAAGCGCCCTTTGGCCTGACACGGGCGAAGGAAGGATACCGCTTTTCTCTGGAATATGACCAGACGGGCCAGCCCTGTACCGAGACGGTTCTTTCCTTTGACGGAGCCAGGCAGAAGGCCAGCGTTCGCCTGGAAATCACTCCGGGAGGAGGGCAGGCCTTTGGCGCAGGAGAGAACAGAGAGCTGGAGGATTTTGCCTTCGGCCTGTTTGCCGCTGAAAAGATCGAGCTGACCGGGGGCAGCTCGATCCCGGAGGACGGGCTGGTGGAGGTACTGGCCTGCGACAGGGAAGGAAAGGCATGTTCCAGGGCAGAACTTCCTTTTGGCAGCTATTATGTGAGAATGCTGACCGCCGGCAGCCATTACCGGCGCTCAGACACCCGGTATCCGGTTTACTTCGCTTATCAGGATCAGGACGCAAAGGAAACGGAGCTTACTGTGAATGGGGGCCGGCCGGTTCCTGTGGAGATGAAGCGGGGAACGGTCAGCGGCGTGCAGACTGATTTTTCCGGCAGGCCCCTGGCCATGGCGGAGATCGGCCTGTTTGCCATGGGCGCGCCGGAGCTGTCCAGGGAGAAGGCGCTGCTGGTTTCCTGCACAGACCAAAACGGCCGCTTCTCATTTCGCGATATCCCCTGCGGGGAATATATCGTCCGGGAGCTGCGGCCTCCGCAGGGATACCGGAGCAATGAAGCCATGTATTTTGTGGAGCTGGCCTTGGACGGGCAGGAAGCCGGCCTGAAGCTGCTCAGCCAGTCCCGGGACTGAGACCGGACAGCGTCCGGGAGCCGCGTCCGGAAGGGAGCGCAGATATTTCCGGGCCGTCAGGACAGAGGCCGGAAACAATATGGAAGTAGAAATGGAGAGAGAAAATGAAGATTAAGAAAGATTTTGTACTGAGACAGGTGGCAGGTTCCTGGATGGCGGTTCCCATCGGGGCCATGGCGGGCGAGATGGGCGGCCTGATCGCCCTGAACGGGACAGCTGCCGATATCTGGAATATCCTGCAGGACGACCATACGGAGGATGAGGTGGTGGACATTCTTCTGATGCATTATGAGGCCGAGAGAAGCCAGATTCAGGAAAACGTACATGACTTTATCACTGAGCTGAGGCAAAAGGGTATGCTGGAGGAATGAAGCCGGAAGTGGTTGACGCCGGGCGGCTGCTGGCAGTGATGGAAGAGGAATTTCGCCAGGGAAAGGCTCTGTCTTTGACTGTAACCGGCTCCAGCATGGAGCCTTTTCTCAGGCATCTGCGGGATCAGGCCATTCTGGTGCCGCCGGAAAAAAGGCCGCCGCGCCGGGGAGAGATTATCTTCTTCCGAAGAAACGGGGGAGGCTGCGTCCTCCACCGGGTGGTGGGCAGGACAGAAAACGGCTGCGTGGTGTGCGGCGACGCCCAGACATGGACAGAGCAGGTCAGGGAGGAACAGATACTGGCGGTGGCGGAGGCGCTGGTCAGAAAGGGAAGGATGATCCCCTGCGGCAGCAGGCGGTACCGGGTTTGCGTCTGGCTGTGGATGCTGGCGCGGCCTTTTCGGAAGCCCTTTTTTGCGCTGGGCAGGCTGGCAGGCAGATGGCAGGGAGAAAAATAAGATGAAGGACAGATATTACAGCATAGCGGGCATTACGGTCAAAATACGAATGGAAGGGGAGATCGGGATGCTGAGCGCCTTCCAGTGCCGGGAGGCGGAACCGGAAATAACGGTGGAGATCTATCAGGAGAATCAGGAGATCCTCTGCTGGTATGGGATCGAGTACTGGCAGCGCCGGGCAGAACGGCCGCACCTGTTTCTCAGCAAGGCCAGCCCGGCTGTGCGGCTGACCGCGTCCGGAGACTGGAGCCATATGGTGATCGAGGGAGCTGCCGCAGGGGATACCGGCGTAATGGAGGTATTTCTGGCAGGGTTTTATTCCTGGCTGTCACTGCGGGGCGGGGTCGTAGGACATGCATCGGTGATTTCCTGGCAGAAAGAGGCGGTGATTTTTACCGCGGCTTCCGGGACAGGCAAGACGACCCAGGCCCGGCTGTGGGAGAAATATAAAGAAGCGGAAATTTTAAACGGGGATAAGGTGATCCTGGAATGCAGCCCGCAAATGTGCTGGGCATGGGGATCTCCCTGGCGGGGCTCCTCCCCCTACGGCCTGAATCAGAGAGCGCCTCTGAAGGCCGTGGTGGCGCTGGAACAGGCGAAGGAAAACCGGATCCGCCGGCTGGATAGCGCGGAGGCCGGAAGGTATGTTTTGCCCCATATCTTTTTTCCTTTGTGGAACGGGGAATGCACAGAGGCCGTGATGCGTGCGATGGATCAGATACTGAGCCGGACGCCGGTCTTTCTGCTGTCCTGCCTGCCGGACAGGGAAGCGGTGGAAGCAGCCTGCAGGGCAATATGGGGAGAGAAACGGTGAAAAAGTATATCAGCCACATCAGAAACAGAATCAGGGAAGGGATGCTGCGGGAGATTCTGGGGGAGATGGGATGGATATACCAGTACAGCATCCGGTATAAATGGGCGATTGTCTGGTATATCTGCCTTGGTATTTTCGGGACAGGGATGGGACTGGGCACAGGCGTGGTCTCCAAATATATTATCGACGCAGTGACCGGCTATGACAGCCGGGGGCTGGTTCCCGCGGCAGTGGGCTTTGCGGCGTTAAACCTGCTGCAGATTGTCGTATCCGCCGGGTCTTCCCGCGTTTCCTCCAGGATCCGGACGCTGGTCAACCAGGAGATCCGGGCGGATGTGTTCCGCAAGGTGCTGACGGCGGACTGGGAATCCCTGTCAGAATACCATTCCGGCGATCTGCTGAGCCGGCTGAACCGGGATGTGAACACCGTTGCCATCAGCGTACTGGGCTGGATCCCGAACCTGATTACCGGACTGGTACAGTTTGGCGCCACATTGGGGCTGATTCTTTACTATGACCCGATGATGGCTGTGCTGGCCCTGCTCAGCGCCCCGGTTACGCTGGCCATGTCCAGGGTTCTGATGAGAAGGATGCGCAAATATAACAAGATGATGCTGGAAGCAAACGCACAGATAACCGCATTCAATGAAGAAACCTTCCAGAATCTCCAATATATCAAATCCTTCGGCCTGGTGGAAAAGTATGACGGCCTGTTCCAGGGAAAACAGGAGCATTACCGGGAGATTCAGCTGGATTACAATAAGTTTTCGATTATGACCTCCTCCTTTATGTCTGTGGTTTCCATGGGCGTGACGGGGGCCTGCTTCGGATGGGGCGTGTACCGGCTGTGGACGGGAGCGATCACCTACGGGACGATGACCCTTTTTCTCCAGCAGGCAGGAAATCTGTCGTCCGCCTTTTCCACACTGATTAATATGGTGCCCACAGCCATCAGCGCCGCCACATCGGCAGGCAGGCTGATGGCCGTCACCAGGCTGCCGATGGAAACCCACAAAGACGCAGAAGAGGCAGAAGACTTCCGAAAGTATGCCCTCAGCGGAGGCGGAGTGACGATCCGGGCAGAGAAGCTGTATTTTACATACCGGGATGGGACAAAGGTGCTGTCCGGCGCTTCCTTCTTTGCCTGTCCCGGGGAGGTGGTGGCATTAGTGGGCCCCTCCGGGGAGGGAAAGACCACCATGCTCCGCCTTCTGCTGGGGCTGGTGTCTGTCCAGAAAGGGAATCTTATGGCGGAGAGCGGGAAACGGAAGCTGCCCATCACCCCCTCCGCCCGGTCCCTCTTCGCTTATGTGCCCCAGGGGAATACGATGATGTCCGGCACCATCCGGGAAAATCTCCGCCTGCTGAATGAGGAGGCCTCTGAGGAGGAGATCTGGTCTGTCCTGCAGGACGTATGCGCCGATGAATTTGTGAAAGCGCAGCCGGAGGGGCTGGATACTTACCTGAAGGAGCGGGGCGGCGGCCTGTCTGAGGGGCAGCTGCAGCGGCTGTCTATCGCCAGGGCGCTGCTCTGCCATGCGCCGGTTCTGCTGCTGGACGAGGCTACGTCAGCCCTGGATGCGGCGACGGAGCATAAGCTGCTGAAAAATATTATGCAATCAGCCAGAAATAAAACCTGTATTGTCACCACCCACAGACCCAGCGTTCTGTCCATGTGCAGCCGGGTGTACCGGGTAGGGGAGCAGGGGATCGCCTGTCTGGATGAAGAGGGCATCCGCCAGGCAATGATGGAGTTTTAACCTTCCAAATCTGCCTGTATGACGCAGCAGGTGCGTCAAGAAAGAGGAAAGTTTGGAAGTTACCTTCCAAATCTACCTGTATGACGCAGCAGGTGCGTCAGGAAAGAGGAAAGCATGAGAAAAGCGGTGTTTGTGATTAATTCGCTGCAAAACGGAGGCGCGGAGCGGGTAGTGGCCACCCAGGCCAGCTGCCTGAGCCGGGCGGGAGTGGATGTGACCGTCATATGCTTCCGGAAATGGGTGCAGTATCAGCTGGAGCCCTCTGTACATACCATATTTCTTACAGAAGAAAAGAAGAGCTCCCTTCTGTTTTATATCAGGAATCTGATTCCTCTGGTCAGGAGGCTGAACCGGGAGCTGGACAGGCTCACCGGCGAGGGGGAGACGGTGCTGATGACTTCCAATCTCCTTTTCCCGGACGCAGTGGTCAGGCTGTCCCGGTACCGCGGCCGGGTGATTTCAGTGCTCCATGCCCATCAGGATATCCTGCCCGGATTCCGCAGCCTTCCCTACCGGCTGCTGATCCGATGGCTCTATGGCGGGAGGCAGCTGATCTGCGTGGGAGACGGGATTGAGGAGGAAATCCGTCATGTGTATGGGCTGAGGCAGAAGACAGTCCGTACCATATGGAATCCGATCGATCTGAACACGTTAAGAGAAAAGATGGAGGAGCCGCTGGACTTTTCCGGCCCCTTTCTCCTCTTCTGCGGGCGGCTGACCCGGGTAAAGCGGCCGGAGCGGGCCATCGCCGCCTTTTTCACCGGCGGGCTGTACCGGAAGTACAGCCTGGTCTTTCTCGGGGAGGGAGAGCTGGCCGGGGAGCTGAAGGCGCTGGCGGAAAAATACGGCATAGCCTCCCGGGTGCATCTGATGGGATGGGAGCCGAATGTGTATAAATGGATGAAAAGAGCCTCCCTGCTAGTGCTCAGCTCGGAGTCGGAAGGATTTTCCATGGTTCTGGCAGAGGCGCTTTCCTGCGGCTGCCCTGTGGTGTCTGTGCGCAGCAGGGGGCCGGAGCAGATTATGACAGGCCGGCTGGAACGGTATCTGTGCGGCCCATCGCCAAAAGAGCTGGCGGCGGCGATGAAGGAGGCGCTGGAGTCCTACCCGGGCGGACTGGAGCAATATGCAAAGCGGTGTGCGGCGGAAGCTGTGATGGAACGCTATCTGACCGCATACCGGAAATGGAATAAGGGCGGATCATGAATCTATTAAAAAACTTTTTTTACAACATGGGCTACCAGGTCATGATTCTGGTTGTGCCCCTGATTTTGGCGCCCTACATTTCCCGGACGGTAGGGCCGGACGGAGTAGGGACGTATTCCTATACCTATTCCATCGTAACCCTGTTCGGACTTTTCGCCAATCTGGGCATGGCAAAATATGGGAACCGGGAGATGGCCCGATGCGGCGGCAGCCGGGAGAAGAGAAGCCGGGTTTTCGCAGAGCTGATTTCGGTGAAGATCAGCTGCTCTGTGATTGTCCTGGCGGTTTATCTGTGTTATATCAGGCTTTTTGGCGGAGAATATACCCAGGCCCTTACCCTGCAGATTTTCAACCTGCTTTCTTTTATGCTGGATATCTCCTGGGTATTCTGGGGAATGCAGGAGTTCCGGGTTACTACGGCGGTATGCGCTGTGATGAATGTGTCCTCTGTATTTTTTATCTTTGGTCTGGTACAGTCAGAGGCAGATATCGGCGTCTATATCCTGATCCTGGCAGTCCGGGCTTTTCTGATCCAGCTGACAGTCTGGTTTTTCCTGCCCCGGTACCTGGATATCCGGCTTACCCTGCGGCATATCGGCAGACGCCATTGGAAGAGTTTGCTGCTGCTTTTTTTCCCGGTTTTCGCCAAGTATCTGTATAGTATGATGGATCGGATTATGATCGGGAATATGGTAGGCATCACAGAGGTGGGGTATTATGAAAATGTCCAGAGCATTACCCTGACGGCGGTTACGGTGCTGCTGGCAGCCGGGGATGTGGTAATGCCCAGGATGACCGCCCTGTATGAGACGAATCAGAGAGAACGGGCCGGCCGTCTGTTTCTGGCCGTCTTTCACCTGATCTCCTTTCTCGCTGTGGGGATGACGTATGGCTTTATTGCGGTGGCGGATGTTTTTATCCCGCTGTTTTATGGAGAGCAGTTCCGTTCCTGTATCCGGCTGCTGCAGATGATCGCGCCGGTCATCCTGTTTTCCGGCTACTCAGATCTGATCCGCAATGTGTTTCTCCTGCCCCGGTATATGGATAAGCAGTATGTGATCGCCCTGATGGGCGGGGCCGCCGTGAATTTTATCATCAACTATTCTCTCATCGGCCGGATGGGCAGCGCCGGAGCCATCATCGGCACTGTGTGCGCGGAAGCCTTTGTGATGGTCCTCCAGGCATGGTTTATCAAAGATGAGCTGGAGCTTTTCTCTTTTCTGAAGAAGGCTCTGCTATACTGCGCAGCCGGGATCGTGATCCTGCTGCCCAGTTTCCTGGTGGAGCGGCTGGGGCTGAGTCTGTTTCTGACTGCGGTTCTGGATATCCTGGCCGGCGGGAGCCTGTACGCGGCCTGTGTGTTCCTGTATATCCGGTATGGGGAGCGGGAGCTGTTTGAAACGATGGGGCAGCTGGCGGCAAAAAAACGCGGCTGAAGGGCATGCAAAACCCGGCGCGCAGCGTCTTTTGTCCTTTCATAGGAAACTGCGTTCCCTATGAAACAAAAATGCTCCGCAGGATTCTTTTTTAGGAGCCGGAGAGAAAAAAACAGGCAGACAGCGGCCGCGGCAATGTCACGCAGGAAGAAAATAGCATAATAATGGGGAGAGAGTGCTGGACAAAGAAGATATGCCGTGATATACTTTACAGTAACAGGAAAATAATTAAAAAATCAAGTATCAAAAGGGAGGTTGAACGTATGAAAGCTTGGGATAAGCCCGAATTAAAGGTTTTTAGCGTCAGGCTGGATGAGAATATTGCAAGTAGTGGCGATGATGGCGGCGGAAGCTATGAAATGATGGAAATCTATCATAACAAGAAAGGTGTACTCGCTAGAGATTGGGAGCATCACCTTTATTATGTAAGCGGCGGAATAATCCAGGATACGGGTTTGCGTTATTGGGAAGGCAGCTCAGTGATGAATGATTATTATTATACACATGCGGAGCCGAACCAGGTTTCCAGTTGCCTTGCGTAAACCAGTATCTGGCACAAAAAACTGAAGGAATGTTACGGAAAAGGGTGGGCGTGCGGTATGCGGCGCCTGACCCTTTTCTTTCTTTTGGCTTCAGAAAATCCCACTGCGGCGAAAGGAAAATGGCGCTGCTGCGGATGTATATCATACATATAAAAAATATAAGAAACGGCGGATAAAACAGGATGGAAGGAAATAGGGCGGCGGAGCCGCTGCTGATTATTATTCCCGCATATAATGAAGAAAATACAATCTGCTCTGTCGTGGAGGATATCAGGCTTCACTGCCCCCAGTTTGATTACCTGATTGTCAATGACGGAAGCACAGACCGGACGCTGGAAATCTGCATGGAACATGGGTTTCATGTCATGAACCTGCCAGTGAATCTGGGGCTGGCGGGAGCCTTTCAGGCGGGGATGCGGTACGCCTTCCGGAAGGGGTATCAGTATGCGGTGCAGTTTGACGGGGACGGGCAGCATCTGGCGGAATATGTCCCGGCTATGCTGGACTGCGCCCGGCAGAACCGGTACGATATCGTAATCGGTTCCCGGTATATCCAGGGGGAAAAAGGCTTTTCCCTGCGGGAAATCGGCAGCAGGCTGATCGGGTTCTGTATTTTGATTACAACGGGGAAGCGGATCAAGGATCCCACATCGGGGATGCGGATGTACAGCGTTTCTGTGATGAAGAAGCTGGCGATGCAGATGAACTATGACCCAGAGCCGGATACGGTGGCAGCCCTTCTCAGGGGAGGCGCTTCCTGCGGGGAGGTTCCTGTCAGGATGAATGAGAGGCTTTACGGGGCCAGCTATCTCACGGCGGCCAACTCCATGAAATACATGTTTTATATGTGTACCTCCATTCTGGTTGTGCACTGGCTCAGATGAGGAGAAAACAATTATGTCAGCATTACTGCGCATTATTCTGATATCCGCCTCCGCGGTTACATGTGTCTATATATCCAGGAAGCTGAAGAAGGCTCAGGTGGATACCCATGACACAATTTTCTGGATTCTTTTCTCAGCGGTTCTGATCCTGGTCAGCGTCTTTCCCCGGATCGCGGACAGGCTGGCACAGACGCTGGGAATTTACTCGACGGAAAATACGGTTTTCCTGATCATCATCTTTGCCCTCCTGCTGCGGGTATTTCTGCTGACGATCCGCAGCTCCCAGATAGAGCACCGGGTGCGGGTGCTGGTGGAAGAGCTGGCGATCCGGGAAAAGGAGCAGCAGGCAAAGAAGAAAAGATGGGTAAAGCCGGAGATGACGGTCTGTGAGACCAGGCGAAAGGAAGCGGACGGGTCAGAGCGGGAAAAAAGGGCGCAGGCAAAGACCGGCGCAAAGCCCGCGCCGGGACTTACGGACGTATCCTGGAGAGATTAAAAAAGGGAACCAATCCTGACCAGAGAGAGGTGGCTATGAGAGACTGTGATTTTGAAGAAATGGGGCTGGGCAGTTATATAAGCTTTCTCCGGAAGGAAGCCTGTGAAAAGAAAATGCCCTTTAAGGGCGTGCTGGAGCTGACGCCTCGGTGCAATTTCAGCTGCAATATGTGCTATGTCCATCTGAAGCCGGAGGAAATCCCCGCCATTGGCCGGGAGCTGACAACAGAGGAGTGGCTTGAGACTGGCCGGCAGCTGCAGCGGGCAGGAGTACTGGAGCTGACGCTGACCGGCGGGGAGCCTTTTGCGCGGCCGGATTTCCGGCAGATTTATGAGTCGTTCCATGATATGGGCTTTATGATTCAGATTTTTTCCAACGGTTCCCTGATCCGGGAAGATACGATGGAATGGCTGAGCAGACGTCCCCCGGCGGCCATGCGCTTTACCCTCTACGGCGCGTGCAATGAGACTTATGAAAAAGTCTGCGGCGTCCGGGACGGTTTTGCCAGGGTGGAGCGTTCCGTGGAGCTGGTGCAGGCGGCCGGGATTCCCCTGTATCTGGCGGCGACAGTTACCAGGGAAAATGAGCGGGATCTGGGGAAGATCTATCAGTTCGCGGCAAAGCGCCGTCTGCCTGCCGTACATACGGCCAGTCTGCTCAATCCGGTGCGGGGCGCGTCTGCAGATCCCAAGAGCCATCAGGTGGAGAGACAGCTGCCGCCGCCGGAGGCGCTGCGCCGCCTGCGGGAACAGAGCAAGGGCAGATTTCCCCGGAAGCCCTGTACGGATTTTCTGTCGGTATGCAGAAATTACCGCAGCGGGTTCTGGATTACATGGAACGGAATGCTTCAGCTGTGCGCTTTTCTGACAGAGCCGGCGGTGCCGGTGACGCCGGGGGAGGACAGGTTTATGGAATGCTGGGAATGTCTGCTGGCGGAACTGGAAAAGCTGCGCCAGCCGGCAGAGTGCGCTTCCTGCCGGTATGAGCAGTACTGCGAACGGTGCCCCGGCGTGCTGTATGCGGAGAACGGAAGCTGCAGCAGGATATCGGAAAGCTTTTGCGCAGAGGCAGAGTTTAACTATCTGCTTTATGGAAGCCCGATAGAGGAGTAAGAGAGGGCTTCCACGGACGGAAAAAGATTTGGCGGGAGAGCGGCAGCGGCATGCTCTCCTGTTTTTTATTTCACAGGAAACTGCGTTCCCTATGAAACAAAAATGCTCCGCCGCCGGCGCCGGGCCTGAAATTCCATGTCGCATAAAGATAGATCCTGTGTTATAATATGTTGCAGTTTCATTTTTACAAAGGGGCGGTTTTACATGAATGAGACAGTAGCGGTTACTGTTATTTTGACTTTTGCCCAGCTGGTTCAGGCAGGGCTGAACATTTTTTTCTTTTCCCATGTCCTGTCCCCCAAATATTCCTGGATGAAGATTGTCTGCGGAATGATGGCGCTGCAGGGGGTTTATCTGTGTTCGGCCCAGGCGCTGAACCTGAATGGGCTGATCCGATGGATGGGCGCGGTTATGCTGCAGCTGGCGATTGCGAAGCTGTTTTTCCGAAATTCCTGGAAGGTGTCGATTTTTTCGGTAGGCGTGCAGTATATCCTGGCTTTTACCGGCGAGTTTGCCACCGAGCTTTTTATCCGTATCCTGTATCCCGGCCAGCAGGGCCTGCCGACGCCGATCATGCAGGCGGTGGGCAACGCCTTTTTCTGCCTTCCCTACGGGCTGTGTATTTTTCTCTTCTGTCAGTTCTGGAAAAGAAATTCTTCCGAAATATCAGAAAAGAATATTTACGCAACGCTGGCCTTTCCGGTGCTGCCCTTTTTCCTGCTGTCGGCGGCCGCCTATTTCCTGCTGGTCTGTCTGAGCAGATGGAACAATGTGCTGATACCGGCTATGAATGTGGTGGCCGGAGCCTTTCTCTGTCTGGGAGCGGCTGCGATTATGTTCCGGATGTTTTCAGAGATGGCGAAAAAGGATCAGCTGGCGGACCAGCTGAAGCTGCTGGAGCGTCAGTCCCGGCTGGAACTGGCCTATTATACGGCGCTGGATGAGAAAACACGGGAAGTAAGGAAAATCCGCCATGATTTTAATAATCAGCTGCAGACGGCTTACAGCGTTTTCGCCCAGGGACGGCCGGAGGAGGCGCAGAAGCACCTGCAGCAGCTGGAGCGCCGGATCGAGGAGGCCAGCCCGGTTTATTTCTGCGGGAACCCGATTCTGAACGCGCTGCTGTGGGACAAGCAAAAGGAGGCAAAGGCCCGGCAGGTAGCATTCCAGGCGGATGTGAGGCTGCCGGAGGAAACCGGGATAGAGCAGATCGACCTGTGCAGCGTATTTTCCAACCTGCTGGACAATGCCGCCGAGGCGGCGGCGTCCTGCGAGAAAGGCGGCGTATCGGTACAGGCATATGAGCAGAGCGGCTACTGCGTGGTTCGGGTGGAAAATACGATTCCGGCGGAAACCGCGCCGGAGCGAAAGGAAAAAAGAACGGCAAGGGGAGAAGGACACGGGTACGGGATCCCTATTTTGAAGTCAATCTGCCGGAAATATGGCGGAACCTTCCGTGTAAAGCGGGAGGCGGGAAAGTATCAGACCGTTGTCACCCTGAAGTTGGGGCAGGAGGAAAGGCCATGAGGACAGTCGATATGGTGACGGTCGGCCTTTGGACAGCCCAGCTGATTCAGCTCATATTAAACGGGATTTTCTGCGCCCATGTTTTAACGCCCAGGTTTTCCGGGAACAGGACGCTGGCGCTGGCGACTCTGTTTCAGCTGCCCTACATTCTGATTTCTCATTTTTTCATCAGCAATGGCGTGGTAAATTGGATCTGCGCCGCCTCGTATCTCCTGATGACATTCCGGATTTTTTATACAGACAGCTGGCTGCGGATTGTGGCGGCTGTCTGCGGGATCTATCTGCTGATTTTCCCCACAACCTTTATTGCCGCCTCTTTGATGCGTCTTTTTGGGATTATGCCCTATGATGTGCTGGAGGGCAGGCTGGAGATGATGGGAAATTTTCTGTTTAGCTTTGTCTACTTCGCGGTGATTTATATTTTCATTTTTTTCAAAGAACGGCGGCATAGCTGGTCTTCCAGAAGTATTATGGCGGCGGCGATTTTTTCAGTCGTTCAGTTGTTTCTGGTGCAGGCGATCGTCTATCTGACGCTTTTTGGCCTGCCGGTCATGGCGGATACGGCTCTGCCGAACGCGGCGCTGATTGCGGGGACGGCGCTGTGTATGGCGGCGGATCTCCTTTTATTCCGTATGCTGACAGAACGCTCCCAGAAAGAAGAGCTGGCGCTTCAGCTGAATCTGATGGAAAAGCAGTCCCGGCTGGAGCTGACCTATTACCATTCTGTGAATCAAAAGCTGCAGGAGGTGCGAAAGCTCCGCCACGATTTCAACAATCAGCTTCAGACGGCTTATGGGGTTTTGGCCCAGGGAGATTCCGAGGAGGCAAAAACGCTGCTGCGGCAGCTGGAGGAGCGGATCGCCGCTTCCAGCCCGGTCTGTTACTGTGCCAATGCCATTGTAAATGCCATACTCTGGGAAAAGGGGCAGGAGGCGGAGGAGAAGGGAATCCGGTTTGAGGCAGATGTGCGTCTGCCAGAGCAGATCCATATGGAAAAGGTGGATCTGTGCAGCTGTTTTTCCAATCTGCTGGACAATGGGATCCAGGCGGCGGCCCGTCAAAAAGGGGAGAGAAAGGTAACGGTGCGGGCTTATGAAAGAGGCGGCTGCTGTGTGATCCAGGTGGAAAATACCGCAGGGCCCAGAGAAGTGGCGGAGGCGAGGGCGGCAAAGGACGGCCATGGCTATGGCCTGCCGATCCTACAGACCATTGCCCGGCGGTATGGAGGACAGTTTGCCGCGGAGCAAATCCCCGGCGGGTTCCGGACGGCGCTGACGCTGCCGCTGGGCAATCAGGAAGGAGGCGAGAGGAATGAAGCTGCTGATCTGTGATGATGATCCCGCTTTCCTGGAGCAGATTCATGTCTTTCTGCGCCGGAACCTGCCGGACAGCTTCCAGCTGGAGCTGACCGGCGGGCGGGAGGAGCTGTTTGGACGGCTGGAGGCAGATGCGGCATACGATCTGCTGCTGATGGATATCCGGCTGGAGGAGCGGCAGGAGGATAACGGCAATGGAATCGAGACGGCCAGGCAGGTGCTGGAACAGTATCCCCAGCTTCCGGTGATCTTTATCACAGGGTATCCGGATCTGTACTATGAGCGTGTTTTTCTGTCTCTGCGCCCGTGGGGATTTGTGAAAAAACCGGTGGACTGGGAGCTGCTGCTGGCTGTGGTGCAGAAATGCCTGCGGGAGCAGGAGGAAAACAAAAGACAGTGCCTGCCGGTGCGGACGAAAAAGGGCGTGACCCAGCTGCCGGTGCGGGAGATCCGATATGTGGAAAGCCAGGGGCATGTGCTGACTGTCTACATGAAAGGGGAGAGCCATGAGGCATACGGAAGGATTGCAGAGCTGCAGAAGCTGCTGCCGGCTTATTTTATTCATTGCCATAAAAGCTTTCTGGTGAATCCGGTCTATATTAAATCTTATGAAAACAAAGTCTTTGTCATGGAGGATGGCGCGAAGATTCCCATCAGCCAGGCCAGAAGAAAGGAAGCGCGGCAGAAGTTTTTCGACTGGCTGCAGAATCCGGAAGGATAAAGGATGCGCGGCAGGCGCATCAGGGAGGAGGTAAAGATTGAAGACAGTGGATATGGTTGCCATCGGCCTGTGGGTCGCTCAGCTTCTTCAGGCGGCGGTGAATATCATTTATTTTTCCAACGTATTAACGAGAAGGTTTTCCCCGATGAAAACAGCGGCGGTTTTCCTTCTCACCCAGTCATGCTATATCCTTTTTTCCTGGTACTTTATTGACAGCGGCGGGCTGAACTGGTTCTGCGTGGTGGTTCTGCTGCTGATTCTGTGCCCGATCCTTTTCACAGACGGGTGGAAGAGGATCATAGCGGCTATCTGCGGCATTTATCTGCTGGTTTTTCTGACTACCTTTCTGGTTGTCCTGATGTTTCTGCCCTTTGGCATCACGCCCCATGAGCTGACAGGGGGAAAGCTGGAGATGGTGGGAAATTTTATGTTCAGCTTCCTCTACTTCGCCGGGGCATATATTTTTATTGCTTTCAAAAACCGGCGGGCACGCATCTGGTCTTCCAGGGAAACCATGTCGGCGGTGCTCTTTTCTGTGATTCAGCTGTTTCTGGTACAGGCGGTCGCCTATCTGATGATTCTGGCCCTGCCTGCCCTGGAGGATGTGACCCTGCCCAACGCGGCGCTGATTGCGGGGACGGTGCTGTGTATGGTGGCGGATATCCTTCTGTTCCGTATGCTGATGGAGCGTTCCCAGAAGGAGCAGCTGGCCATGCAGCTGAGCCTGATGGAAAAACAGTCCCGGCTGGAGCTGACCTATTATACTTCTGTCAATCAGAAGCTGCAGGAGGTGCGGAAAATCCGCCATGATTTCAATAATCAGCTGCAGACGGCCTACGGCGTCCTGGCCCAGGGAAACTCAGAAGAGGCGAAAACGCTGCTGCGGCAGCTGGAGGAAAGGATCGCGGCTTCCAGTCCGGTGTATTACTGCGCCAACCCCATTGTGAACGCCATACTCTGGGAAAAGGGGCAGGAGGCGAAGGAGCGGAATATTTCCTTCGAGACGGATGTACGTCTGTCAGATCAGCTGAGTATGGAAAAGGTGGATCTGTGCAGCTGCTTTTCCAATCTGCTGGATAACGGAATCCGGGCGGCTTCCGATTGTGAGAAGGACAGGTATGTATCAGTGCGGGCTTATGAAAAAAAGGGCTACTGTGTGATCCAGGTGGAAAACAGCGCCCAGTCTCATGAGATGCCGGCGGTACGGACGCCAAAGGACGGTCACGGCTATGGGCTGCCTATTTTACAGACCATTGCCCGGCGGTATGAGGGAAGCTTTACGGCAGAAAAAATCCCCGGCGGGGTTCGGACGGCGCTGACCCTGCGCATGGAGGCTTACCCTGAAAGCGCGGCAAAAAAGGGGCAAAAATGAAAGGATTGGACATGGATGCCGCCGGACTGCTGGCGGCATGGCTGATACAGTGTGCGCTGCAGTCCATTTACTTTATCGGGCTGCTGACGCCGAAGAAAAAGGAAAAGAAAACGGCGGCGGTATTTACGGCGGCGCAGCTGCCGCCTATGGCGCTTTGCTACCTGTTTGTTTCTGATGGCCTGATGAACGGCCTGGCGCGCTGGGTACTGGCAGCTGCCAGTGTCCTGGCGCTGTGCCGGGTTTTCTTTTCAGACAGCTGGAAGACGATCGGCATCGCCGTATGCGGGATTTATCTGCTGATCTTTCTGGATTCCTTTTTTTTAGTATTTTTGTTTCAGATCTTCGGAATCCCGGCGGGGGAAATGCTGGAGGGGACGATGGAGGCGGCCGGGAGTCTGGTGTTTAATGTCATGTATTTTCTGAGCATTGTACTGGTGGTGGTGATCAAAAAACGGAAGCTGCAGCAATGGCTCCATGGAGGCGTGCCATCGGAGTTTATCGTTTTGGTCATCATACTTTTTCTGGCTCAGGCAGCAGCTTATATGATGTTTCTCTGGGTTCCGGCCGCCAGCGGCGTGACTTTTTCCAATGGGGCGGTGATGGCCGGGGCGGCGCTGTGCATCGCGGCGGATGTTCTGCTGCTTTGCCTGCTGCTGGAACAGCTGGGAAAGGAACGGCTGGCATTCCGGATGAAGCTGATGGAAAAACAGTCCCGGCTGGAGCTGTCGTATTATACCTCTGTCAATGAAAAAATCCAGGAGACCCGCAGGCTGAAACATGATTTCAATAATCAGCTGCAGACGGCCTACCGGGTGCTGGCCCAGGGCGGCAGGGAGGAGGCGGAGGCGCTGCTGAGGCAGCTGGAAGAGCGGATCGGCGATTCAGAGCCGGCCGTCTGCTGTTCGAATCCTGTTATAAACGCCATTCTCTGGGATAAAAAGAAGGAGGCCGGGGAACGGGGCGTGGCCCTGAAGGCAGATATCCGGCTGCCGGAGGAAACCGGGATCTCAAAAGCGGATTTATGCGGGATCTTCTCCGGTATGCTGGAGGAAGGGCTCCGGGCCGCAGCGCTGTGCGAAATGGAGCGGACGGTCTCTGTGACGGCTTATGAGGAAGATGGATATTGCGTCATTGAGACAGAAGATACGGCCAGCCGGGAAAACGAGGCAAAGGACAGGGAGGCACAGGGGGACGAAGGTTCTGTCATGCCTGTTCTAAGGCAGATTGCCCGGCGGTATGAAGGCGGGCTGATAGCGGAAAAAGGGCCGGGGAGCTTTCGG
>CALWQE010000075.1 GCA_944383605.1 uncultured Lachnospiraceae bacterium | reverse complement strand
GGCTGCTTAGAATTTATTCAGGCCGGGAACAAAGGCGTTAAGGGGCAGGGCTGTCCGGACACAGCGTTCCTCGGCGGCTCCTGATGCCGTCCGGGCTGCGCAGCCCTCTGAACAAAAATATATATGTCTCCATTTGGCTTATAAAAAGTGAAAACGCCGCGGCTGAAAACAGTCGCGGCGTCCGGATTACGTCACCGTAAATTATTCAAAGCTCAGCGCAACCTTGCAAACCTGCTCAGGATGCTCTTTCATGAAATCGAATGCTTTCTGTGCTTCTGTGAAGTGGAAGGTATGTGTTCTCAGCTTCTCAGGAGTTACAGCGCCTTTCTCAAACAGTTCGATTACTTCAGGGAACCGGAAGTTGCTTAATCTGGAGCCTAATACATCCAGCTCTTTCTTTGTTACATCAACTTCAGCGATTGCGGAAGGCTTGTTGCCTGTACCCAGTGTAACCACACGGCCAGCCGGGCAAGCCAGATCCAGAGCCTGAGGGAAGGAATCTACAGAGCATACGGAATCTACAACAACTGTTGCGCCCTCGTTGTCTGTATGTTTCATAACAACTTCCTTCAGATCTTCTTTCGCTACGTTTACAACAACGTCAGCGCCCATATCTTTTGCTTTTTCCAGACGCTCGTCTACCAGGTCTGTCATCATAACCCATGCGCCTCTCGCTTTCGCGATCTGCATGATGGTAACGCCGATGGGGCCGCTGCCCATAACCAGAACCTTGTCGCCCTCGCCGGTATTTGCACGATGATTTACCTCAGCGCCGATGCTGTAAGGCTCTACCAGGCCGCACAGGTCTTTGCTGATCTTTGTGGTATCCAGCTTGTAGCAAGCTTCGCAGGGAGCTACTACATATTCTGCGAAACCGCCGTCGCAGTGTACGCCAGTTACTTCCAGTGTGTTGCACACATTATGTCTGCCATGAGTGCAGGCATAGCAGTGACCGCAGTAACGAACAGGGTCAACAGATACGATATCGCCAACCTTTACATTGGTTACAGCGGAACCTACCTCAACAACTTCTCCGCCATACTCATGGCCGATAATTCTGGGGTAAGTTGCCAGAGAGTTTGTGCCTCTGTAGATACCTACGTCAGAACCGCAGATACCGCCTGCCACAACTTTAATCTTTACTTCGTCGTCTTTTGTAATAACCGGATCCGGAACATCAGCAACACGCAGCTTAAAAGGTTCGTCAACAATAACAGCTTTCATTGATCTCTTCCTCTTTTCTTAAAAATATATACAACTTCACGGAACAGAAAATCGAGGTTTTCTGTTCCGTAAAAATGTATGCCAAAAGTATTATTCGCCGCCCAGGTATGCCTTCTGAACATCAGCGTTGCTCATCAGGTTCTCACAGGTATCTTCGATTACCATCTCACCTGTCTGCATTACATAGCCTCTGCTGGCTGTATTCAGCGCGATCTTAGAGTTCTGCTCTACGAAGAAGACTGTGATGCCGTCCTCTTTGTTAATCTCTTTGATTGCCGCGAATACTTCTTTTGTGATCTTAGGAGACAGACCCAGGGAAGGCTCGTCCAGAAGGATCATCTTCGGTCTTGCCATCAGCGCCCGGCCGATCGCCAGCATCTGCTGCTCACCACCGGATAATGTGCCGGCCAGCTGGGTTTTTCTCTCTAACAGACGGGGGAATCTCTTATATACGCCGTCCATATCACTCTTAATGTTCTTTGTATCTTTTCTCATGAAAGCGCCCATGGTCAGATTCTCCTCTACAGTCAGCTTGGAGAATACATGACGGCCTTCCAGTACATGGGCCAGACCCATAGCAGAAATTTTATGGCCTTTCAGACCGCTGATCTTCTTGCCGTCGAACCAGATTTCACCGCGGATACCCTTGGGGCTGGTCAGGCCGGAAATCGTCTGCATGGTTGTGGTCTTTCCGGCACCGTTGGCGCCGATTAATGTAACCATTTCACCTTCATTCACATATAAGCTGATACCTTTAACGGAATGAATGTTTCCGTAATAATAATGAAAATCTTTTAACTCTAATAACGGTGCCATTATTCGTCGTCACCTCCCAGGTAAGCCTTAACAACTTCAGGATTATTCTGCACTTCATCCGGCAGACCTTCTGCCAGCAGCTGGCCATGCTCCAGAACATAGATGTAGTCGCAGACACCCATAACCAGTTTCATATCATGCTCAATCATCAGGATAGTAACGCCCTTTTCCAGGATCTGATGAAGAGTAACATCCAGCTCGCCTTTCTCCTTGGTATTCATACCAGCAGCAGGCTCATCCAGAAGCAGCAGCTTCGGATCGCTGGCCAGACCTCTGACGATCTCCAGTCTTCTCTGTCCGCCGTAAGGCAGGCTGCCTGCAGGATCATTGGCATTATCCTTCAGGCCTACGAAATCCAGCCACTCATATGCCTTCTCAATCGCTCTTCTTTCCTCTGCTCTCTGAGCGGGAGTTCTGAAGATATCTGACCAGAAACCGGATTTCAGTCTGGAATGCATACCTACCATTACGTTCTCCAGTACGGTCATCTTCCAGAACAGGTTGATAACCTGGTAGGTACGGGCAATACCCAGCTGGTTGATCTGCCATCCTCTTTTGCCCTCAATATTTTTACCATCGAAAATAACATGTCCGGAATTCGGTACATAAACACCGCTGATACAGTTGAAGAAGGTTGTTTTACCAGCGCCGTTGGGGCCGATTAAACCGGTGATTTTCTTTTTCTGAATATGTACGCTTACATTGTTAACGGCCGTCAGACCGCCGAACTTAATCGTTACGCCTTCTGTCCTAAGCATTATTTCACCTCCGCCTTCTGAGTTGCCTTACCTTTGATGAAATTCACCAGACGCATAATTTCACCATAGAGGCCGCCGGGCATAGCTACAACTACCACCAGCAGTAAGATACCATATACAAACATCTGATAATCCTGCAGGGCACGCAGCACTTCGTTTACCAGCAATACTACGAAAGAGCCCATAACAGGTCCCAGCAGACAGCCGGAGCCGCCGAACAGCAGCATGGTCAGGAACATAACGGACTGTTTCAGCATGAAAGTATCGGGGTTGATGAACTTTGTCAGGTGCAGATACATAGCGCCGGCATAAGCGGTATAGAACGCACTGACAGAGAACGCGATAACTTTGTACTTTCTTACGTTGATACCCATACCGTCAGCAGCATGTGTATTCTCTCTGATTGCGGTAAATGCACGTCCTGTTTTGGACTTCACCATGAAGGTCTTGATTACCAGGAATACAATAACGCAAACCAGGCCGAAGTAGTAGAAAGATGTATAGCTGTCCAGTTCATACCCGAACAGGTTGATGTAATCAGAGAAGAAGCCCTGATAGTTACCGGTAATCTTGCCCGGTGAATGGGAAATTAACAGGTAAACAATTTCGCCGAATGCCTGAGAAGCCAGGGACAGGAAATGGAATACCAGTTTGGATGAAGGATAGGCAATCAGAGCGCCGATTGCCGCACTGATGAATGCCGCGATAATCATCGTGAAGAATACAGGGATTCCGCAATATTCATGAAGCATACCGGAACCATAAGCGCCGATCGCATAGAATGCGGCATGTCCCAGGGAAATCTGGCCGCAGTATCCGAATACCAGATCCAGACCAGAAACCGCGATAATATAAAGTTCCCAGAAGCTTAAAATCAGCAGCGCATAATTAGGAAGTACCAGCGGCAATGCCAGGAGAACCACTGCGCCAACGATCAAAGCAATTAACTTTTTTGAATCAAGAGTCTTACTTTTCAAAACAATTCCTCCTTAATTAATTGTAGGCGTAATGATTAATCCTGGATAGCGCGCTCATTAAAGATACCGGTAGGTTTAATGAACATAAAGATCAGCAGCAGCGCATAAGCGATCAGGTTTCTGTATGTAGAAGAAATCAGGCTGGCGGAGAATGTCTCCACAATACCTAAAATCAGACCACCGATCATAGCGCCGTACATATTACCGTAACCGCCGATAACGGCGCCGGAGAAGCCTTTACGTCCGATGGTGGAACCCAGTGTAGAGTATACACCGTAGATCGGCCCGATCAGCATACCAGCGATAGCGGCCAGGCCAGCGGACAGACCCCATGAAACACCGGTTGTTAATGATACGTCGATACCCAGAGACTCAGCAGCCATGGAGTCCATGGAAGCCGCACGCATGGAGGTACCAAATCTTGTCTTTGTCATGAAAAAGTGCAGAATGATCATCAGCGCAATAGATACGATAAAGCACATCAGCGCCTCAGGACGGACATTAACGCCAAAAATATTTACGTTCTGTACCGGAAATACGGAGGGGAAGTTCAGCTGAATTGTACCCCATGCCAGCTGAGAACCATTCTGAATAATGTAAGAAATCGCTATGGTCGCCAAAACGACATAGATGGCTCCTACGTTTTTATTTAACAGTTGGCGAATTACACCCTTCTCCAGCAGGATACCCAATACAAAGGCACATGCCATGGTGAGAAGAAGAGAAATCGCAAACGGGATTCCTAAGATACTGTAAAAGGTCAGACCCAGATAAGCGCCCAGGGTCAGGATATCACCCTGTGTAAAACTGAGCAGACCTGAAGATTTGTAAATCAGGGCATAGCCGAGAGCTATCAGCCCGTAAATACTGCCAATCGCGAGACTGGAGACCAGCAGCATGCCATATACACTCATGTTCATTTGGCAAAATCTCCTTTCAAGGACTCATGTTATCATTCTTAAGTTTCCAACAGATTTCAATAATTTCGGTTTTTATAGCTTTTTTTTTAAGACTGGCCGGACTTTGATAATCCGGCCAGCCTGTTTTGATGTCTGATAATAATAGCTTCAGTTATAATTCAGAAATTATTTCTCGTTTCCTGTAGCTTCCTTGTAAGCGTCGTAGCCGCCTTCTTCCATCCACTGATCTACAGGGATATTCTTTCTGTCAACCAGGATGAACTTGTTAACAGTCTGATATGCCTCTCTGTCGCCAGCTGTGAAGTCGATGGTTCCGCCCAGGCCCTGCAGGCCGCTGATCTGATGTGTAGCATCCTTCAGAGAATCGCTGTCGTTAGCGCCTGCGATCTTGGAAGCTTCCCACATACACATAATGGTATCCCATCCACGGTAAGCGGAGTCTGTCTTACAGCACTCGCCATAAGCTGCTTCGTATTTCTCCAGGAAGGATTTCATGTACTCGTCATCACAATCTGCGGAGCTTGCGTATGTTACATAAGGGTTCGCGAATGCGATGTAGTTGGAGTTCTGCTCGCCGGCGATATCGATCTGGCTCTCCATGAAGGACTCCTTATCGATAATGATGCCTGAGTAGCCGTACTGTCTCAGCTGCTGAACGATCAGGGGACCAGCCTCGCCCATAACGGAGATGTATACACAGTCAGGGTTGGAAGCCAGAATGCTTGCTACCTGAGCAGAGAAGTCAGAGTCGCCTGTATCGTAGCTCTCGGAAGCGGTTACTGTAATACCAGCTTCTTCACAAGCAGCCTCAAAAGTCTCAGCTGTGGTCAGGGAGTTATCATCCTGTCCGTAGAAAGTACCAACAGATGTATATCCGAATAACTGTACCAGTTCAACAGTTGCGGGAACCGCATTACCATTGTTCATAGCAGCCCGGAATACATAAGGCCAATCTTCTTCCATCCATGTAGGGGAAGTACCCATACCGAAGTTGTAAACACCTGCATCATTTAAGTAACCAGCAGCTGCAAGAACCTCACTGGAGTTGATGGAACCGATGGCAGCATCAACCTGGTCAACTTCGATTAACTTAGTAACGATCTTAACAGCTTCCTCTGCGGAACCCTGGGTATCATATACAACCAGTTCTACCGGAACGCCGTTGAAGCCGCCGTTTGCGTTAACTTCTTCGATTGCGATTTCGATTGCGTTTCTTGCCTCTACGCCGTATGCGGAGTTACCGCCGGACAGCTGCAGGTAAGCACCAATCTTGAATGTGTCGCCGCTTGCAGCCTCGCCGCCCTCAGCATTGCCGCCTTCAGCTTCTTCGCCGCCTTCAGCAGCTGCTGTCTCGCCAGCCGGTGCTGCTGTTGTCTCTTCTGCATCATTGCCGCCTGAGCAGCCAGCCAGAGACAGAACCATGAGCACGCTGAGCACGAGTGCTAAAATTTTCTTGTACATCGTACGTCTCCTCCTTTTACATATACATATCGTTATGAGATATCCTGCCGTATCACTTCAGCCAATCCCCTCTGACGCCCCAGAGCCTGTCCAAGCAAATTCCTTCCTTATGTATTTGCGCATAAGAGCCGCCTTTTCTTGCAGAAGCAGCAGCAGTTTTTCACTTGTCTGACAGGTCTTCCGGATCACATATGGTAAATCTGCCGGAAGCTTCTCTACCACAGTTATCTCATATATCACGTTATTCATGTTACCATATATCATACTAAATGTCAATGCATTTTCATACCGTCTGATGGCATTTTTTACAAAAGCGGTAAAAAACTTTGTGTAAAATCTAACATATTTAATAAGAAACTTTGCCAGTCCATTTACAGGTTCGGCAGTTTCTCTGCCGCCGTCTTAAAATATCAATAAAAGTCATGAATAGTCAAAATAACCAGAATATCTGTCTATAATATCATTCATTACCACCTGGAACCGGGTAATATGCCGCCGGTAAAACAGATCCAGATCCAGATCGGCCCGTTTTCCCAGCAGCATCATATTGTACAGCTCCTTATGCTCCTCATAGCTGATCTGCTCGATATCAAAGCCCTGGCCGACGCGGATCAGGTACCTGACCCGGTCCAGATGGGAGACCACCTGATGGACCGCCGAATAAATTCTCCGTTTATTGGCGGCGATATAGATGATTTTATGAAACGCGTCATCAATCGGATAAAATTTATACAGTTCCTCCTTCGCCGCCGTAGTCAGCAGCTCCTCCTGCTCTTTCAGGTTATTCCACATTTCTCTCAGAATATCCTGAGAAAGGTTCCCCGCGATCATCTCCGTCAGCCTGGGTTCCACGGCGCACCGGAGGGTTACGCCCTCATTGACCAGGGAGATTTTTATTTTTGATACTTTGGATTCCTTTCTCGGGATCACATCCACCAGCAGCTCATCCTTCAGGCGATTGACCGCCTCATGAATCGGCGTCCGGCTGATATTCAGGCATTTTGCCGCCTCCCCCTCATTGATCAGGCAGCCCGGCGGCAGGTCAAATTCCATAATATTCTTTCTCAGAATCCGGTAAGCGTACTGCGCCTGGCTCTCCGTGTCAAGCTTTTGCAATATTTTCAGTTCCATCTCCAGCATTCATCCTCCACCGATGATTGATATATCTGAGAATCATAGCAGAAGGGCCAAATATCCAATAAAGTTATAGATACAATCATTGACATTTCCTCTGCGATTCGCTATGATAATGATAACACAAAGCAGCAAATTAGACAAATTTAATTTTTGTTTTTCTGTTTTATGATGGAATTTGCTGTGTGATATATTTTCCTGTTTGTCATTGATATATCAGTCGGAGGGTTTCCCTTATTTCTTCTTTGGAAAAAGAATGAATCTGTCCCGGCGAAAGCGGATTATCTGCCGCAGGATATGTGACGGACGCAGAAGCTTCCTTATTATATAGCAGCTGCAAAGCGATGGATAAGGAAGTTTTAAAAAACAGTATTTACATAGTATATTTTGCGGCTATAGGTTGTCATTCATCCTACCTATTTCCGTTAAAATAAACGAACCCCATCATCATTATTTATGGCGGCAAACCGCCGAGGAGGAAAAGAGGAGAACATGAGCAAAGTATTATCCATCGAAGAACGTTTACAGCGTCACCACGACTATTGGAACGGCGTACATCAGAAACGCCCCCTGACCTGCTTCCGGGTAGGCAGCCACTTTTTCAGCCGGGAATTTGCGGCAAATGACGCAATCATTGAAAAAGGACATGTTGTAACAGCTGACCAGGTTATCGTAGACGATTATCTGCCTGACTACGAAAGAATGTATCAGGATCTGGAAACACTGGGCCAGGACTGCTTTTTTGCAGCAGAGCCCTGCACCGGCTTCCCCTGGATGGAAGCAATCTTCGGCGCTGACGTAATCGGTTCTACTGTCAGCTTTGTAAGCCATCCCATTTATTCTGATCCGGGAGAGCTGCTGGATAACGTCAAGATGGTAAAGCTGGGCGCAACCAACCCCTGGTATCAGAAATATCTGGAATTTTCTGAGAAGCTGACCAAACTGGCAAACGGCCGGTTCCCTGTATGCCAGCCTATTTTAAGAGGCGTAACAGATACTGCCGGTTCCTTAATCAGCCAGATGGAGCTGGCTTACGGCATTATCGATGAGCCCGAAATCTTCAAGGAAGTATTTGACATTATTGTAGAAGGCCAGAGATCCCTGATCGCTGATCAGTACAAGGTAACAGAGCCCTTCCACGGCGGAAGAAGTTTCGGTTTCTATCATCTGTGGGCTCCCGGCAGCGTAATGTGGTATCAGGAGGATCTGGCGTCCCTGATGTCCAAGAACCACTATGAGCAGTACCTGAGAAAGACCTCTGAGCGTTATATTGAGGGCTATGATTATTCTCTGGTACATTTACATCCCACCAGCTTCATTCACCTGGACGGCATCCTCTCCCTGAAGAACCTGTCCGTTGTGGAAATCACCAAGGACGAGGGCCTGAATATGACCGATATCCTGCCTGAGTGCAAGAAGGTTCTGGAGAGCGGCAAGAAGCTGTCCATCGGTATGGGCTACTTCACCAAGGAAGATATTGATGTGATTTACGAAGAAATGCCTCATCACAGCACCCATATCAACATCATCACACACAAGCTGGACGAAGCAAAAGAACTGCTGGACTACATCGATTCCAAGAACTGGTAATCATGCGGCGCAAAACAGGCAACTTTTTATTTCTGTCTCTGAACGGAGGGCCTTCTGGCTCTCCGTTTTTTCTGCATGGCCGGAACTGCCGCCAAAATGCCGGATTATCTCCCATTACAGGCTTGTTTTTTTGTTCCTTTGCGCTATAATGGATATCGCCATCATATAAAGATTTTATAAAGACCCGAAAAAGATACAAGGGAGGACATGCCGTTATGAATATTATCATCGCAGGATGCGGCAAAGTAGGCTTTACTGTGGCGGAACAGCTGCGGGAGGAAGGCCATGAAATTACGATGATCGATATCGCTCAGGAACATGTAGAATCTGCCATGTCCCAGCTGGACATCCAGGTGATCGCCGGAAATTCCGTCAGCCTGCGCACGCTGCAGGAGGCCGGCATTGAAAACGCAGAGCTTTTTATTGCCGTAACCAGCCAGGACGAGGTCAATCTCCTCAGCTGTCTGATCGCGAGAAAAACAGGCAAATGCCACACCATCGCCAGGGTGCGCAACCCGGAATATAACCAGGAAATCCAGTTTATCAAAGAGGGGCTGGGCCTTTCCATGGTCATCAACCCGGAGCAGGCCACCGCCGCGGAGATCGCCCGGCTGATTCAGGTACCCTCCGCCATGGAGATCGATTCCTTCGCCAAAAATAAAGTAACGATGATTAAATTCACCATACCGGAAGAATCTGTCCTGAATCACTGCCGGATCTCTGATTTCGGGCGAAAAATCGACAACGAACCTCTTTTCTGTATTGTAGAGCGCAAAAAACAGGTGATTATCCCCGACGGTAATTTGGTTCTGGAAGCAGGCGACAGCGTTTCTGTTGTAATGCCCCTGGCAAAGATCTCTTCCTTTTTTACCAAATGCGGCCTTTATGCAAAGCCTATTCACAATGTGATGATCGCCGGAGGCGGAACCGTCTCCTACTATCTGGCCCAGATACTGGCAAAAATGAAGGTATCTGTAAAAATCATTGAAAAAGACCGAAGCCGGTGCGAACAGCTGAGCGAACTGGTGCCCCAGGCCATGCTGATCTGCGGCGACGCCACCGACCGGCAGCTGCTGCTGGAGGAGGGAGTGCGAAACGCAGACGCATTCGTCTCACTGACCGGCATTGACGAGGAAAACATTCTCCTCTCCCTGTATGTGAACAAAACCTCTCACAGCAAAATCATTACCAAGCTGAACCGGATCGCCTTCGATGAGGTAATCGAAGACATTCCTCTGGGCAGTATTATTTACCCGAAATATATTACTGCCGAATATATCCTCCGGTATGTGCGGGCTATGGAAAATTCCATGGGCAGCAATGTGGAATCTCTCTACCGCATGGTCAACAACCAGGTGGAAGCGCTGGAATTTATCGTAAAAGGGAAATCCCCCCTGACCGATATCCCCCTGCAGGACCTGAACCTGATCGACCATCTGCTGATCTGCTGTATCGTCCGGGATGGCCGGGTAATCACCCCTTCCGGAAAAGATGTGCTGAAGCCTAACGATACCGTCATCATCGTCACCACCCATCTGGGACTGACCGATATCGAGGATATCATTAACTACAAACGAGGTAACTGATATGAATTATTCCATTATCATCTACATACTGGGCTGGGTGCTGAAATTTCAGAGCTTTTTCATGCTTTTTCCCATGATTACCTCCCTCATATACCAGGAGCATGAATCCATCTGGTTTATCGTCTGCATCGCCGGCTGCTTTCTGGCAGGCAGCCTGCTGACCAGGAAACGGCCCCGGAATAATATGTTTTACGCCAGAGAAGGGTTTGTTACAGTCGCCCTCAGCTGGGTCATCCTCAGCCTGACCGGCGCCCTGCCCTTTACCCTCAGCGGAGAAATTCCTTCCTATATTGACGCGCTGTTTGAGATCATCTCAGGCTTTACCACCACAGGCTCCAGTATCCTGACCGATGTGGAAGCCATGTCCCACGGGATGCTGTTTTGGCGAAGCTTTTCTCACTGGGTCGGCGGCATGGGCGTGCTGGTATTTATTCTGGCGATCCTGCCCCTGGCCGGCGGCCAGACCATGTATTTGATGCGAACCGAAAGCCCCGGCCCCACCTTCGGGAAGCTGGTGCCCAAGCTGCAGCAGTCTGCCATGATGCTCTATCTGATCTATTTTGTCATGACACTGATTCAGATTTTCCTGCTGCTGGCAGGCCGGATGCCTCTTTTCGACGCCCTGTGCACTGCCTTCGGCACTGCAGGCACTGGCGGCTTCGGCATCAAAGCGGACTGTATGGGCAGCTACAGCCCCTATCTCCAGACGGTTACTACCGTATTTATGTTCTTGTTCGGCGTAAACTTTAACTTTTATTTTCTGATTGTCATCCGCCAGATTAAAAATGCATTCAGTATGGAAGAGGTACGGTGGTATTTTATTATTTTTGCCGCGGCGGTTCTGGGCATTACCGTGAACCTGACGGCTGTCTCCGGAAATTTCTTTTATAATCTCCACCACGCCGCCTTCGCCGTATCTTCGGTGATGACTACCACCGGGTTTTCCACGATAGACTTTAACCTGTGGCCGGGCTTTTCCCGCTCCATCCTGGTAACAGTCATGTTTATCGGCGCCTGCGCAGGCAGCACCGGCGGCGGCATCAAGGTTTCCCGCTGCATTATTTATATGAAGTCCGCAGCCCGGGAGCTGTCCACCCTGATCCACCCCCGCAGCGTCAAGGTACTCAAATCTGACGGAAAGCCCATCGACAATTCTGTGCTCCGCTCCGTCAATGTTTTTCTGGTATGTTACCTCTGTATTTTTACCGTGTCAGTGCTGCTGGTCAGCCTGGACGGCTTCGACCTGGTAACGAACTTTACCGCCGTGGCCGCTACATTTAACAATATCGGGCCCGGCCTGGAGATGGTAGGACCGGCGGGGAACTTCTCCATGTTCTCTCCGCTGTCCAAATTTGTACTGATGTTCGACATGCTGGCCGGGCGGCTGGAGATCTTCCCCATGCTGCTTTTATTCACCCCTGCCACCTGGAAGAAACGGTGATGACAGCCCATACTTTTTCTGGTATAGTAAACCTGCATGCATCCGGGTATTTCCTGATTCAGTTAAAACAGGCGCCCGCCGGCGTCGGAGGGAGGAATTTATGATTCAAATTACACTGGATATGACGATTGAAGAGATTGTGAAAAGCCATCCCCAGGCAGCTCAGATCCTGGCCCAGTCCGGTATGAACTGTGTCTCCTGTGCTTCCGCCTCCGGGGAGACCCTGGAAGAAGCGGCGGAAAGCCACGGCGTAGATCCGGTCATCCTGATGCGGAAGCTGAATTTTCACCTGAATATGTAAACTTTCTTTTCCATCGCCTGCACGCAAAACTGCCGGACAGAGCCGCCGGCTTTCGCGAAAGCACAGCAGCAGAAAATTCCATCCTGCTGCCGTACCCCTCGCAAAAGCCAGCGCCCTGTCCGGCAGTTCACCCTTCAGCCTGTTTTCCTTTTATAATCTGCTCATCATAGGAGGGCGCCGCCGTCTCGCCCGGCTCCAGAACCAGAAACCGTTCCCTGTCCCAGTTTCCGTTCAGCAAATCAGCCAGCAGCGTATTTTTTCCTTCCATATGATGATAAATCCATCCCCTGCTGTCTGCCATCTCCTTCGCCCGGCCGGCCATCCGGGCGTCTGCCAGCTCCGGCCATTCCACATAAGTAATGCACCGGTAATTTTTAATCATCTCCCGCTCCATCTCCAGCAGATACTCTACCGTGTCCTCATCCTCATATTTTTCCATAAACTCCAGCCGCTTCCGGTTCAGCTGTTCTTCCTCTGTCCCCAGAGCCGCGCCCAGTTCCAGCCAGCCGCTGGTGTAAAAGTAAGATCCCTTATAAGTATCAAAATATTGCCGGTATGTCTCCTTGCTTCCCATCACCAGAGTCGCGCAGTCATGGGCCCTGGGAATAATGATGGGGTACTTTTTGCTGCGCAGGCCGGCCACAGCATTGGAGCAGAGACCGTACCCCATCAAAATCCCATCCAGCCGGCATTCGTCCAGATCGTTGGTATGGGGATCTTCATTTTCATCAATCCGGTCAATCTCCTCCTGAAGCTTCTTTCTCAGAATCTCCGGCGTCTCATGATAGCCCTGCTTCATCATGGTCACATCTATGGTATTGGGACAGCCGCAGACCAGACTGGCAATCTCACGCTGCAAAACCTTGCAGGCAATCAGTTTCAGATACATTTTCCCTCTCCTTCCGTACAAATCAAAAAGGATCTTGATTTCTCAAGATCCTTTTCGTGCAGTTGGCGGGACTTGAACCCGCACGAGCGTTATGCTCACATGAACCTGAATCATGCGCGTATGCCAATTCCGCCACAACTGCATTTGATTCAGTTATCAGTTCCGAGCTGTTTACCAGTCATCCCTGACGCTCATTTATAATACCACGGCTTCGCAGATATGTCAACAGATTTTTTTAAAAAATTTCAATTTTTTTAAAACTTCCCGCAACAGCCCGTTTGCGCGCCCATTTTTCCATTCGGATACGCAAAACATAATATTGAAAAAGCTCTTGCATTCATCAGCAATTAATGATATAATATCATTCGCTGATGCAGTTGTGGCGGAATTGGCATACGCGCTAGACTAAGGATCTAGTGGTCATTGAGACCGTACGGGTTCAAGTCCCGTCAACTGCACGAAATTCACATAATCCGAACCTGTTTCCATCCGGATAACAGATTCGGATTATTTTTTTCTCACAGCCAGAAACATCCTCCCATTTTCTTATTGACATATTTTTTTTTATGTGTATAATGGTCATTAGCGTGTTTCGCAATACTAAACTTTGAGTTTATCACTAAACTTTTTCTTTACTTATTTTTTACGTTAAAAGGTCTGCCGGCGGCGGCCTTTTCGTGTGTGGACGCAGCAGGCCCAGACGCCGTAAAAAAGGATCCTGTGAAACAATGAAAGCGGCGTCCGGGCCTGCCGCCCCGGGAAAGGAGTCTTCTTTTATGGAGATCGGAAGTAAAATCAAAAACCTGCGGGTGCTGAAGGGGCTGACCCAGGAGGAGCTGGCCAACCGGGCTGAGCTGTCCAAAGGCTTCATTTCCCAGGTGGAGCGGGATCTGACGTCCCCTTCCATCGCCACCCTGATCGACATTCTCCAGTGCCTGGGTACCAATATTTCCGATTTTTTCAACGACAACGGCGATGACGACCAGATTGTTTTCGGAAAAAACGACTATTTTGAAAAAACCGATGTGGAACTGAACAATAAAATTCAGTGGATTATCCCAAACGCGCAGAAAAACATGATGGAGCCAATTCTTCTGACCCTTGAGGCCGGCGGTTCCACCTATCCTGACAATCCCCACGAGGGAGAGGAGTTCGGCTATGTGCTCCAAGGTTCCGTCTCTTTGCATATCGGTTCCAAAACCTGGCGGGTAAAGAAGGGAGAGTCCTTCTATTTCACGCCTAACAAAAGCCACTATATTACCTCAAAAAGCGGGGCCGTCCTGCTGTGGGTAAGCTCGCCGCCCAGCTTTTAACCGAATCAGGGAAACCAACTGCCGGCTAAACATTTTTTACATATGGAGGTCGCCATGAAAGATGTATTAATCGATCTGCGCAATATTACCAAATCTTTTGACGGAACAATGGTTCTGGATGACCTGAACCTGTCCGTGAAGGAAAATGAATTTGTCACGCTGCTGGGGCCCAGCGGCTGCGGAAAAACCACCACGCTCCGGATTATCGGCGGTTTTGTGACGCCGGATCAGGGGCAGGTGATCTTCGAGGGAAAGGACATCACCAGCCTGCCGCCCAACAAACGGCCTGTCAATACGGTATTTCAGAAATACGCCCTTTTCCCCCACATGGATGTGGCGGAGAATATCGCCTTCGGGCTGAGAATCAAGGGCAAATCCAAACAATACATCCGGGATAAGATTTCCTACGCCCTGAAGCTGGTAAACCTGGACGGCTATGAGCACCGGCAGGTCACCTCTCTGAGCGGCGGGCAGCAGCAGCGGATCGCCATCGCCAGAGCGATTGTAAACGAGCCCCGCGTCCTCCTTCTGGATGAGCCTCTGGGCGCCCTGGATCTGAAGCTGCGCCAGGATATGCAGTATGAATTAATCCGCCTGAAAAACGAGCTGGGCATTACCTTCATCTATGTCACCCACGACCAGGAGGAAGCTCTTACCATGTCGGATACCATTGTGGTCATGAACCAGGGCTATATCCAGCAGATGGGTACGCCGGAGGATATTTACAACGAGCCGGAAAATGCATTTGTAGCCGACTTTATCGGAGACAGCAACCTGCTGGACGGCATGATGATCGAGGATAAGCTGGTAGAGGTGCTGGGCGCCCGGTTCGCCTGCGTGGACACCGGATTCGGCACCATGCAGCCGGTGGATGTGGTAATCCGGCCCGAAGACGTGGAGCTGGTTTCTCCCGGGGAGGGCACCATCGACGGCGTAGTCAGCCATCTGATCTTTAAGGGCGTCCATTATGAGATGGAAGTAACCGCCAGGGGCTTTGAATGGCTGGTACATTCCACTGCCTGCTTCCCTGTAGGCACTGAAGTAGGCATCCGGGTGGATCCTTTTAACATACAGATTATGAATAAACCGGTAGACGATGATGAAAAGGCGGTGGGAAACGGTGAAATGGACTAGAAAATTACTGGCTGGCCCCTATCTGATCTGGATGGCAGGCTTTATCCTCATCCCTCTGGGCCTGATCTTTTATTACGGGCTGACGGATTCCTCCGGCGCTTTTACTCTGGAAAACATTATGGCGATCACCGATCCCCAGCGGGCCAACTCTCTGTGGCGGGCCCTGAAGCTGGCCCTGATCAGCACCGTCATCTGCCTGGCGGCGGCCTATCCGCTGGCTATGATCCTGAAGCGGATCGCCAAAAACCGCTCCAGTCTGATTGTATTTATCTTTGTACTGCCTATGTGGATGAACTTCCTGCTGCGCACCATGGCCTGGCAGGTGCTGCTGGATCGAAACGGCGTCATCAACAATGTCCTGGGCTTTTTCCATCTGCCCCGGCTGAATATCATCAATACCCAGACCGCTATTATCTTCGGTATGGTATATAACTTTCTGCCCTTTATGGTTCTGCCTCTGTACAATGTGCTGATGAAAATCGGAAATGATGTGGTGGAGGCGGCCTATGACCTGGGCGCCACCAAGGTGCAGACCTTTTTCCATGTTATCCTGCCTCTGAGCGTGCCAGGCATCATCAGCGGCATTACCATGGTATTTGTCCCTGCCCTGACCACCTTCGTCATCTCCAACCTGCTGGGCGGCGGCATGATCCTCCTGATCGGAAATGTGATCGAGCAGGAATTTACCTTTACCTCCAACTGGCATCTGGGCTCCGGCCTGTCGCTGGTATTGATGGTATTTATTCTGATCAGCATGGCGCTGATCGCCAAATATGATAAAGAAGGGGAAGGGGGCGCGTTTTAATGAAAAAGTTTCTGGAACGGTTTTACCTGGTTTTTATCTTTATCTTTTTATACGCCCCCATCGCAGCCTTGGTGATTCTGTCTTTTAACGAATCCAAATATATGTCCCAGTGGGGCGGCTTCAGCCTGAAATGGTATGTGGATATGTTTGAAAGCTCCCTGATTATGTCGGCTCTGCGGAATACGCTGCTGATCGCCGCTCTGTCATCGGTAATCGCCACCATAATCGGAACGGCGGCCTGTCTGGCCATCCATCAGATGAAGCCCCGTTCCCGGGCTGTGATTATGGGCCTGACCAACATCCCCATGCTGAACGCCGATATCGTAACCGGCATCTCCCTGATGCTCTGCTTTATCGCCTTCGGCATCAGCCTGGGTTTTCAGACGGTATTGATCGCCCATATTACCTTTAATATTCCTTATGTGATCCTCAGCGTCATGCCGAAGGTGAGACAGCTGGAGCCCAGCACCTACGAGGCGGCTCTTGATCTGGGCGCTACGCCCCTGTACGCCTTCTTTAAAATTACCTTCCCGGATATCCTTCCGGGTATCCTGTCCGGCTTCCTGCTGGCCTTCACCATGTCCCTGGATGATTTTATTATCACCCACTTTACAAAAGGGGCCGGCATCAACACGCTGTCCACACTGATTTACAGCGAAGTGCGCAAGGGAATACGGCCCAGCCTGTACGCCCTGTCCTCTATCCTGTTTGTCTCTGTACTGATTCTGCTGCTGATTATTAACCGTCCGAAGCGGAACGCAGAAAAGAACGCCTGACGGGGCTTTTCCGTCTGATAAAATATAATGAAATGACAAGGAGTAACGAAATGAAAAAATTATCTGTTCTTGGAGCCATCCTGCTGCTCTGCTTCTCCCTGGCCGGATGTTCCGGCGGCTCTGGAGAAGGAGAAACCGCAGACAACGGCGTAGTAAAGGTTTACAACTGGGGAGAATATATCGATGAGGAAGTGATCGATATGTTCGAAGAAGAAACCGGCATCGAGGTCATCTACGATACCTTCGAAACCAACGAGGAAATGTATCCGATTATTGAAGCCGGCGGCGTAGCCTATGACGTTGTCTGCCCTTCCGACTACATGATCGAGAAAATGATCGCCAATGATCTCCTGCAGGAAATTAACTTTGACAATATCCCCAATATGGAGTACATCAGCGAATCTATCATGGAGGGTTCCAAAGCCTTTGACCCGGAAAACAAATATTCTGTTCCTTACACCTTCGGTACCCTGGGCATCCTGTACAATACCACGCTGGTAGACGACCCGGTAAACAGCTGGTCTATTCTCTGGGATGAAAAATATGCCGGAGAAATCATCATGTACAACAGTGTCCGCGACCTGTTTGTCGCGCCGCTGGAGCTGCTGGGCTACAGCATCAACACCACCGACGACCAGGAGCTGGCCCAGGCCAAGGATATGCTGCTGGAACAGAAGCCGCTGCTGCAGCGCTATGTGATGGATCAGATCAAGGATATTATGATTTCCGAAAGCGCCGCCCTGGCCATGTGCTACTCCGGCGAGGTGCTGCAGCTCCAGGAGGCCAACCCCAACCTGGCTTATGTAGTGCCGAATGAAGGCAGCAACTTTTTCATTGATTCCTGGGTAATTCCGGCCAATGCAGAAAACAAGGAAAATGCCGAGGCATGGCTGAATTTCCTGAACCGCCCCGACATCGCCCTGAAAAATTTTGAGTACATCACCTATTCCACCCCCAACACAGGAGCTCAGGAGCTGATGGATGAAGAGCTGCTCAGCAATCCCGCCGTATTCCCCGGCGATGATATCCTGTCCAACTGCGAGGTATTTTATTCCCTGGGGACAGAAGGAGATGAAAAGTACAACGAGCTCTGGCTGGAAATCAAAGACTACACAGCACAATAATGGCTGCGCGCAGGCGCCGGGTTATCCCTTCCGGCACCTGCGCAGCACTTCTCTGTAATCCATATCCCCTCCAAAAAGGCTGAGGGCGCTGCCTACTGTGATATTGACATGCCCCTTCCCCAGCTGCCGGACTGCTTCCAGATCGTCAAAACTGCCCACGCCCCCGGCGTAGGTAACTGGGATCTGTGAGAAGCTGCCCAGCAGCTCCAGGAGGGGTTTTTCTATGCCGCCCCGCTTTCCCTCCACGTCCGCAGCATGAATGAGAAATTCACCGCAGGAGGCCGCCAGCTTGTCCAGCAGCTCCAGGCTCAGCGCCAGATCTGTGAATTTCTGCCACCGGTCTGTTACGATATAATAAGCTCCGTCCCTGGCCCGGCAGCTGAGATCCAGCACCAGCCTCTCCCGTCCTACGGCCTGCACCATCCGATCCAGATTCTGCTCATTCAGCCGTCCATCCCGAAACACATAGGAAGTCACAATGACATGGGAAGCTCCCCTGTCCAGAAAATCTCCGCCATTTTCCGGCCGGATGCCTCCGCCCAGTTGGAGACCGCCGGGATAAGCTGCCAGCGCTCTGTAAGCCTGCTCCCTGGACGCCTCATAATATTCCGACTCCGGCGGATTCAGCAAGATCACATGGCCGCCCTTCAGCCCATCCGCTTTATAAAATTCCGCGTAGAAAGCAGCGTCCTGGCCGGAGACGAAATTTTCCCTGGCCTCATTTCCTTCATCCCGAAGACTGCCCCCTACGATCTGTTTTACCTTTCCGTTATGAATATCAATACAAGGACGAAACTCCATGACATACCTCCGCTTATCTGCATGATTTTCCATTATACTATACCCCCGGCGAAAGGACAAGCCGCCGCCCAGAAGGCTGTTTTCCTCTAAAAAAAGGTTGCAAACCCCCCGGAATAGTGATAAAGTACCATAAGATTACATTGCACCAAAGGAGGCGTCTGCATGAACGGCAACAGTGAAAATTTCGACAAGCGCTTTGACAAATTTGTTGATTATTGTCTGAAATCGGGTCAGATTGATCTGAACCTTTATTCTGAATATGACGTAAAAAGAGGGCTTCGTGATTCCAATGGAAACGGTGTTCTCACTGGTCTGACAGAAATTTCCGATGTTATGGGCTACAAAATCGAAAATGGCCGGAAAATGCCTGACGACGGCAATCTGTACTATCAGGGATATAACGTAAAGGATCTGATCAACGGATTCCGCGAGCGGAAGTTCGGATTTGAGGAGACGACTTATCTGCTTTTATTCGGCGAGCTTCCCACTCAGGCCCAGCTCAGTGAATTTCTGGATATTCTGGGAAACTGGAGAGAGCTTCCCGGAAAATTTGTCCGGGACGTTATCATGAAAGCTACCAGCGAGGACATGATGAATGTACTGCAGAAAAGCGTGCTGACTCTGTATTCCTATGATGAAAATCCCAACGACATTTCCATCAAAAATGTACTGAATCAGTCGCTTCATCTGATCGCCCAGTTCCCCCTGATCTCCGTATACGGCTATCAGGCTTACCGCCATTACTTCCTGGAAAAAAGCCTGGTGATCCGCCATCCCAAGCCGGAGCTGTCCACAGCGGAAAATATTCTGCGGCTGCTGCGCTCTGACGGAAAATATACAGAACTGGAAGCCAGGGTACTGGATGTCGCTCTGGTGCTCCATGCCGACCACGGCGGCGGAAATAACTCTACCTTTACCACCCGTGTGGTTTCTTCCACCGCCACCGACACCTATTCTACCGTAGCGGCGTCCCTCGGTTCTCTGAAAGGGCCCAAACACGGCGGCGCTAACCTGAAGGTTCAGCAGATGTTTGCCGATATCAAGGCCCATGTCCCTGACTGGAAGGATGAGGACGCGTTAAAGGATTATCTGCTGAAAATCCTTCACGGCGAAACCTTTGACCATGCAGGGCTGATCTACGGTATCGGACACGCCGTTTATACCAAATCCGATCCCAGATGCCTGATCTTAAAGGAATATGCCCAGAAGCTGTCTGTGGAAAAGGGCTGTGAAGAGGAATACAACCTGTATGAGCGGGTAGAACGGCTGGCTAAGGAACTGATCGGCAATGAGCGTCATCTGTTTAAAATGCTGTGTGCTAACGTAGACTTCTACAGCGGCTTTGTATACGCTATGCTGGGACTTCCCGAAGAGATGTTTACACCGATTTTCGCGATCTCCCGTATCTCCGGCTGGAGCGCCCACCGGATCGAGGAGCTGGTAAACGGCGGAAAGATTATCCGTCCCGCCTATAAATATGTAGGCACCCACAAAGATTACCGGGCGCTGGAGGATCGCGTCTGACCAGAAGCGTCTTCCCTTTTAGTCTGAAGCCGCCGAACAGGCGGCATTCATTCAGGGATGCCAAATGCGCCCGCCAGATTTTCGTGATCTGGCGGGCGCATTGACATTTACTGCGGCGAAAATCATCCCGCATCGGATGTAATTCTGCTCCCCCGCCGGTCCTTTTTCAGTATAATCTTCTGCTCGATCCGTTCTTTCAGCTCTTCCACATGAGAGATAATCCCCACCAGCCGTTCTCCCTGGGTCAGACTGTAAAGGGTATCCACCGCCTGTTCCAGCGCCCGGCTGTCCAGGGAACCGAAACCCTCGTCCACAAAAAGCGCGTCGATCTGCAGGCCGCCGGCAAAGCTCTGTATCACGTCAGAAAGCCCCAGCGCCAGGCAGAGAGCCGCCTGGAAGGACTCGCCGCCGGACAGGGACTGCACCGGCCTGGCTTTTCCCGTGTAATAGTCATAAACCTCCAGAGCCAGTCCTGCCTGGCTGCGCCGGTCATTCCCCTGTTCCTTCCGCTTCAGGATATACTGGCTGCCGGTCATTTGATAAAATCTCCGATTGGCCTCCTCTACGACCAGATCAAAATAAAATGCCTGAACATACTGCTCCAATGACAGCCGCTCCTGCCCGGTCAGGCTGCCGTTGGCTGTTTTCGCCAGACGGGAAGCCATCGCGTAAAGCGACTGCGCCTTCTCCAGCTCTTCCAGCGCCCTCCTGGCTTCCTGCACCACCTGTCCATTTACTGTGATATCATGGCGAAGGCTGCTCTGCCTCTGTCCCCAGGCATCCCGCTGCCTCTGCGCCTGCCGTTCCAGCTCTTTCAGCGTCATAATATCCGCCGGCTCTTTCCCTGCGCACCGCTTTTTCAGCCCTTCCAGCTCCTGCCGCAGCCTCTGCAGCTGTTTCCGATATTCCTCCAGCTCCTTTTCCTGCTTTTGCAGCTCTCGTTTTCCCAGCAATGCCTGCTGCAGCTCCTCCTCATCCCGGAATCCCCGCCGTTCCAGTTCCTTAGCCAGGCTTCGGCAGGCGCTTTGCCACCTTTTTTCCAGCTCGCCGCACTGCTTCCGGTTGCTCTCCATTTCTACAGTCCAGGCCTGTTCCTCTTTGACAGCTTTCTCATAACTTTTCTGCCACCTGCTCCGGCTTTTCTCCAATGCCTCTTTTTCCTGTTCCAGCTGACGTTTCATACGCCGGACTTCCTTGCCGCTGCCCCAGGACAGCCCATGGAGCTGCTCCTGATACCGGGCCTCCTGCCGGGCAGCGGCCATTTTCTCCTGCTCCAGCTGAAGAGCCAGCTCCTGCGCCCGGGCGGACAGCTGTCCGGCTGACTCCTCCCAGATCGCCGCTTCCTCCTCCAGTTTTGCTTTCCTCCCGCAGGCAGCCTCCAGCTCCTGTTCCCCGGCTTCCAGGTCAGCCAGCGCCC
>CALWQE010000074.1 GCA_944383605.1 uncultured Lachnospiraceae bacterium | reverse complement strand
ATCCTGAAGGATTCCAATTCCGGCGCTTTTGCAGTCATCACCTGCGCCTGCTATTTCCTGCTGTCCTATGGCGTGTGGACAGAGGTGACGGGGAAGGCGCTGTATGTACTGGCTCTGGGATTCGTCCTGTCCAGGGCGCTCAGCGGCCTGGCGGTGGTATCCTTTCGCTGCGCCCGGAATACAGGCCTGGCGGTGGCCTTCGCCAAACCGGCCCAGAAGCGGACGGTTCAGCTGGTGATGGGGCTGCATATCCTGGCCTGCGGGCTTTTGATGTGCTGGATTTCCCCCGGCATGGGGGCGGCGGCCCTGGCCGCGGCGGCGGCGGCATTCGGCTACTACCGCTATATGTCTTATACTTATTTTGGCGGAATTACAGGCGACCTGGCAGGCTTTTTCCTCCAGGTGTGCGAGCTGGCCATGGCGCTGGCTGTGGTGATTGTGGGGAGGTTTGTATGATACTGGTAATAGGAGGCGCCTATCAGGGCAAAACAGACTATGTCTGCGGGAAATTTCATATCGGCAGAGATCAGATCGCAGACGGCGCTGTCTGCGGGCCGGAGGAAATCCGGGAGGCAGCGGCGCTGAATCATTTTCATCTGCTGGTAAAGCGGCTGGTGAAGGAGGGGAAGGATCCCATCGAAGCGGCCAGGAAGATACTGGAAGAAAATCCGGAGCTGATTATTATCACCAACGAGCTGGGATACGGCGTGGTGCCGGTGGATCCCTTTGACCGGGCCTGGCGGGAAGCCGCAGGGCGGACATGCTGCGTGCTGGCGGCAGAGGCTGGCCAGGTATACCGTGTGATCTGCGGCCTGGGGCAGGCGCTGAAGAGATGAGGGGCGCCGGCAGCAGAGGCGGGACAGAGGATGCTCCGGGCCGGGCTTTGCCGGCAGAGCGCTATGGATTTCGGCTGGCACTGATCCGCCATGGAAAAACATTTGGAAACACCCAGGGACGCTATATCGGCATGACCGACGAGCCTCTGTGCCGGGAGGGACGGTCAGCGCTGGAGGCGGGACGGGAAAAAGGCGCGTATCCGCCGGCCCGGCTGGTATTTTCCAGTCCCATGAAGCGGTGCCTGGAGACAGCAGAGATTTTGTACCCGGGGCTGGAGATTTGTGTGATCCCTGGCTTGCGGGAATGTGATTTCGGTTTGTTTGAAAATAAAAACTATGAAGAGCTGAATGGCGATCCGGCCTATCAGGCCTGGATTGACAGCGGCGGGCGGATGGCTTTCCCCGGCGGGGAGAGCCGGGAGGAGGCTGGCGCCAGAGCCGGGGAGGCGTTTTGGCAGCTGGCGCAGATCTGCCGCCGCCGCCAGATCCGGCAGGCGGCGCTGGTGGCCCACGGCGGCACGATTATGAGCCTGATGGAGCAGTTTGCCCTGCCCCGGAGGGATTATTATGACTGGCAGGTAAAAAATGGCTGCGGCTATATGACAGAGGTAAAAACAGAGTATGAAACTATCACTGTGCGCGTTGATACTGGGATATCTCCTTGATCTGGCGATCGGGGATCCCCATTTTCTGTGGCATCCCATCCGGGCGGTGGGAGCGCTGATTGACAGGTCGGAAACAATATTGAGAAAAATTTTTCCCCGGACCCAGAAGGGGGAGCTGTGGGGCGGCGTCTGCCTGGTGGTGATCGTAGCGGGAATCACGACGGCAGCTGCGGCTCTGCTGCTGGCAGCGGCCGGATGGGTCAGTCCCTGGCTGCGGCTGGCGCTGGAAACCATTATGTGCTACCAGATACTGGCCACCAGGGCGCTGCGGGACGAAAGCATGAAGGTTTATGACGCCCTGAAAAAAGGAACGATCCAGGATGGGCGCAAGGCTGTGTCCATGATTGTAGGGCGGGATACAGAGCAGCTGGATGAAGCGGGCGTGACCAGGGCGGCTGTGGAAACTGTGGCGGAAAACACCTCCGACGGCGTGATCGCCCCTATGCTGTATATGATCGTGGGCGGCGCGGTTCTGGGATTTTTCTACAAGGCGGTAAATACCATGGACTCTATGGTAGGCTACCAGAATGAGCGTTATCTTTATTTTGGACGGGCGGCAGCGAAATTCGATGATGTGGTAAATTATATTCCAGCCAGGATTTCAGCCGGCCTGATGATTCTGGCCGCTTTCCTGTGCGGCATGGACGCCGGAAGGGCGTGCCGGATCTATCGAAGAGACCGCCATAACCATGCCAGTCCCAATTCCGCCCATACAGAGGCGGTGATGGCCGGGGCGCTGGGCGTCCAGCTGGCGGGAGATGCATGGTATTTCGGCGTACTGCATAAGAAGAAAACAATCGGCGATCCGGACAGGGAGATATCGGTGGAGGATATCGTCCTGGCCAACCGGTTATTATATATGACGGCGGCGGCGGCCATCGTGATTTTCGGCTGCCTGAAGGCGGGGCTTTTGCTGTGGCTGGCCCGCTGACAGCCGGAAAAAAGCAAGAAGGTCAGAAGGCCCGGACAGGGGCTCTTCTGCGGGAAGGAAAGGGAGACAGAATGCATAAGCATGGAGGAGATGTATACAGGCAGCGCTATCGGATGGATTATTCCGTAAATATTAATCCGCTGGGTACGCCGGAACCGGTGATGGCGGCAGCCTGCGAGGGGATCCGCCATTCGGCCCAGTATCCGGATGTGGACTGTGAGGCGCTGCGGGAAAAGCTGGCGAAGGCGGAAGGCGTAAAAGAGGAACAGCTGATTTTCGGAAACGGGGCAGCAGATCTGATCTTTTCACTGGCTCTGGCGGTAAAGCCAAAGGAGACGCTGGTGCCTGCCCCCACTTTTGTGGAATATGAACAGGCGGTGCGGACAGTGGACAGCCAGGTGGTCTACCATAAGCTGCGCAAAGAGAATGGCTTTGTCCTGGGGCGGGAGATTCTGGAAGAGATCACCCCCCGGACAGATATGGTTTTTCTCTGCAATCCAAACAATCCCACAGGGCTGCTTGCAGAAAAGGAGCTGCTGCTGGAAATTTTGGAGAAATGCGCGGCCTGCAAAGCCCTTCTGGTGATAGACGAGTGTTTCAACGCTTTTCTGGACAGGCCGGAGGACTATTCCATGAAGGAATATATGGACAGCTACCCTAATTTATTTATTCTGAAGGCGTTTACCAAAATTTACGCCATGCCCGGCCTGCGGCTGGGATACGGCCTGTGCGCAGATCCGGCCCTGCTGTCCCGGATGCGGGAGGCAAATCAGCCCTGGAACGTGTCGATTCCCGCCCAGTATGCGGGGACGGCGGCCCTGGATGAGACGGCCTATGTAAAGCGGTGCAGGGATATGCTGTCCGGCGAGCGGGATTATCTGAAGAAACACCTGAAGGAGCTGGGCTTCCAGGCACTGGATTCTCAGGCCAACTATATCTTTTTCCATGCTTTCCCGGAATTGGGCAGGGAGCTGGCAGACAGGGGCATCCTGATCCGGGACTGTTCCAATTTCGTTGGGCTGGAGGAGGGGTATTTCCGCATCGCGGTAAAAACCCATGAAGAAAATAAAGAGCTGATCAATACCATGAAGGAGGTTATGAAATGGCAAAGGCAATTATGATTCAGGGTACCATGTCTAATGCGGGAAAAAGCCTTCTGTGCGCCGGACTGTGCCGGATTTTTAAGCAGGACGGCTACCGGGTGGCTCCCTTTAAATCTCAGAATATGGCGCTTAATTCTTTTATCACCGAGGAAGGGCTGGAAATGGGCCGGGCCCAGGTCATGCAGGCGGAGGCGGCGGGAATCAAGCCTTCTGTGCTGATGAATCCCATCCTGCTCAAGCCCACCAATGACGTGGGTTCCCAGGTGATTGTAAACGGCGAGGTGCGGGGCAATATGAGCGCCAGAGAATATTTCGCCTATAAGCATAACCTGGTAGAAGATATTATGAAGGCATACAATACCCTGGCGGAAAACCATGATATTATTGTCATCGAGGGGGCGGGAAGCCCGGCGGAAATCAATCTGAAAACCGAGGATATTGTCAATATGGGCATGGCAAAAATGGCAAAGGCGCCTGTGCTGCTGGTAGGAGATATCGACCGGGGCGGCGTGTTTGCCCAGCTGATCGGTACCGCCATGCTGCTGGACGAGGATGAGAAGCCTTATCTGAAAGGGCTGATTATCAACAAATTCCGGGGAGACAAGACGATTCTGGATCCGGGCATCGCCATGCTGGAGGAAAAAACAGGGATTCCGGTGGTAGGCGTGGCGCCTTATCTGAATATCGAGGTGGAGGATGAAGACAGCCTGACAGAGCGGTTTTCCGGCAGCCAGGAGGTAGGCGTGATCGACATCGCGGTGATTCGCCTGCCCAGAATCTCCAATTTCACAGACTTCAATCCTTTTGAGAGCATGAACGGGGTATCCCTGCGCTATGTCCATCATGTATCCCAGCTGAAAAACCCGGATATGATTATTATCCCCGGCACGAAAAATACGATGGAGGACCTGCTGTGGATGCGCCAGAACGGGCTGGAAGCGGCTATCCTGAAGGCGGCGGCAGAAGGAAAGATTATATTCGGCGTCTGCGGCGGCTACCAGATGCTGGGAGACAGCCTGAGCGACCCCCACGGCGTGGAGGCCGGCGGCTCGATCAGCGGTATGGGACTGATTCCCATGGATACCGTATTTGAGGAGGAAAAAACCAGAACCAGAGTAACCGGGCGCTTCGGCCAGGTGGATGGCGTCTTAAACGGCCTGTCCGGCGTTTACCTGGAAGGCTATGAGATTCATATGGGCGTATCAGTCCTGAAAGAGGGGGCCCGCCCCATGACTGGAATCGAGGATTTTGTAGCCCGGTCAGGCCAGAAAGAGGATGGGGCGCAGAAGGGCAATGTGTACGGCACTTATGTCCACGGCGTATTTGACAAGGAAGAGGTGGCGAAGGCGGTGATTACCTCGATCGCCAGGGAAAAGGGAATCGATGCATCCGATATTACCGGGGTGGATTTCCAGGCCTTTAAGGAAACCCAGTACGACATCCTGGCGGCAGGGCTGCGGGAGCATTTTGATATGGAGAAAATTTACCAGATTCTGAACGAGGGGATGCCGGAGTAAACAGCCGGAATCAGGGAGCGTGCAGACTGAGAAAAAGATTTGGAAAATAATCGGGAAAGGAGCCTTCACAATGAAAATTGAACTGGAAAACGTGCTTCCCATGGATATTGAGAGACGGAGCTTTGAAATCATTACCCAGGAGCTGGGAGACAGAAAGCTGGATCCGGAGCAGGAGCTGATTATCAAGCGGTGCATCCATACCAGCGCAGATTTTGAGTACGCAGACTCTCTCTGCTTTTCAGAAAATGTAGTGGAAAAAGCCATGGAAGCCCTGAAAAGGGGCGCGTCCATCGTGACAGATACCCAGATGGCGAAGGCAGGCATTAACAAACGGGCGCTGGCCCGCTATGGCGGAGAGGTATACTGCTTCGTAGCGGATGAGGATGTGGCTCAGGCAGCGAAGGCCAACGGTACCACCCGCTCTACCGCCAATATCGACAAGGCGGCAGCGATGGGGAAGCCGCTGATTTTTGCCATCGGAAATGCGCCTACAGCGCTGGTTCGCATCTATGAGCTGGTGGAGGAAGGAAAGCTAAATCCCGAGCTGGTGATCGGCGTGCCGGTAGGCTTCGTCAACGTGGTGCAGTCCAAGGAGCTGATTATGCAGACAGACGTGCCCTATATCGTAGCCAGAGGACGGAAAGGCGGCAGCAATATCGCGGCATGTATCTGCAACGCCCTGCTGTATAAAATAGATAACCGCAGAGACTGAGAGAAGAAAACAGGATTCATAATCGCCGGGCAATGGAAGTCAGGCAGCGGAAAAGGATTTTTCCTCCGCGGGATTCTGCGGCAGAAAGGAAATCAGAAAAAAGAAAGGCGGTAACAGGATGGTCGGCTTTTTGGTCAGACATTTTGTGAAAGATTATGAAAATACTTCGGATGAAAGGGTGCGCCAGGGCTACGGCGCGGTAGCCAGCATAACCGGCATCTGCCTGAATATTCTCTTATTTCTGGGCAAATATCTGGCAGGACAGCTCAGCGGCTCCATCGCGATTACGGCCGATGCCTTTAACAACCTGTCAGACGCCGGTTCCTCGGTCATCACCCTGCTGGGCTTCCGGATGGCGGCGAAGAAGCCGGATCTCGGCCACCCCTATGGCCATGGCCGGATGGAATATGTGGCCGGGCTGGCAGTATCCTTTGCGATTTTGCTGATGGGCTTTGAACTGCTGAAAACCTCAGCGGGGAAAATTCTGGCGCCGGAAGAGGTGGACGGCAGTATTGCCGCCATTCTGGTGCTGGCCGCTTCCATCGGCGTAAAGATTTATATGTTTTATTATAACCGGAGGCTGGGGAACAAAATCCATTCGGCAGCGATGAAGGCTACTTCCATGGACAGCCTCAGCGATTCGGCAGCTACCTCCGTGGTGCTGATCAGTATTGTAATCGTGCGCCTGACGGGAGTGAATCTGGACGGCATCGGCGGCCTTCTGGTATCTGCCTTTATCCTGTATGCAGGATATGGAGCGGCGAAAGAAACCATCAGCCCCCTGCTGGGGCAGTCGCCGGATCCGGAATTTGTAAAATCAGTAGAGGAGCTGGTGCTGGCCCATCCGGAGGTAATCGGCGTCCATGACCTGATGGTTCATGATTACGGCCCCGGGCGGAGGGTAATCTCCCTTCACGGGGAGGTGCCGGGCGACGGGGATATTTTTGTTCTCCATGACGTCATCGACTCGATTGAAAAAGAGCTGCAGGAAAAGCTGGGCTGCAGCGCGGTCATCCATATGGATCCCATCGCCACAGACGATGAGATGGTAAATGCCATGAAGGAGAAAGTAATCGAAGCGGTGAAAAAAATCAGCCCGGAGATCACCATTCACGATTTTCGTATCGTCCATGGGCCGACGCACACCAATGTGATCTTTGATGCCGTAGTGCCCTTCGGCTTTCGGATGGAAGACAGGGAAGTCAGGCAGATGCTGGAGAAAGCGGTAAGAGAGATGGAAGGCAACTGCTACCCGGTGATTACCATTGATAAGGGGTGAGG
>CALWQE010000073.1 GCA_944383605.1 uncultured Lachnospiraceae bacterium | reverse complement strand
ATGAATGCTGCCTAATCGGCAGCGGATTTTCAAAGTAAATACCAATAGCAAAACTGGAGGTGCCGATATGGCAATGAAAAAAAAACCGGTAACTGGTATGAAGGATATCCTCCCTGCGGAGATGCGGGTGAGGGATTATGTCATCGGGCTGATTAAGGAAACCTACAGAGGGTTCGGCTTTACGCCCATGGAGACCCCCTGTGTCGAACATATCGAGAACCTGTGCAGTAAGCAGGGAGGGGATAATGAAAAGCTGATTTTCAAGATCCTGAAGCGGGGAGAAAAGCTGAACCTGGAGACTGCCCAGTCAGAAGAGGATCTGGTGGACAGCGGGCTGCGGTATGACCTGACCGTCCCTCTGGCCAGATATTATTCCAACAATGTGAGCCAGCTGCCCACACCCTTTAAGGCGCTGCAGGTGGGCAGCGTATGGCGGGCAGACCGTCCCCAGAAGGGGCGCTTCCGCCAGTTTACCCAGTGTGATATCGATATTCTGGGAGACCCCACCAATCTGGCGGAAATCGAACTGATCCTGGCTACCACCACGCTGCTGGGACGGCTGGATTTTAAAAATTTCAAGGTACGGATCAACGACCGGGCCATTCTCCGCTCTATGGCTGCTTACAGCGGCTTCCCAGAAGAGTCCTATGACAAGGTGTTTATTATTCTGGATAAAATGGACAAGATTGGCCTGGACGGCGTGCGGGCTGAGCTGCTGGAAAGCGGTTTTTCCGAGGCTGGCGTGGAGAAATACATGGGGCTGTTTCAGGCCATGGAGGGAAAAGAGGACGCTGTCGGCGCGCTGAATGACGCCATGGAGGGACAGCTGGATGCTGCTGCGGCAAAGAATCTGAAAACCATTATGGAAAATGTGCGGGAGACAGCGGTCTCTGAATTTGACATTGTTTTTGATCCCACGCTGGTACGGGGGATGTCTTATTATACCGGCACGATTTTTGAGATCGAGATGGCGGAGTTCGGCAGCTCTGTGGCCGGAGGCGGCAGGTATGATAAGATGATCGGCAGATTTACCGGAAATGAGACATGCGCCTGCGGCTTTTCCATCGGCTTTGAGCGGATTATTACCATTCTGCTGGACAGAGGCTTCCAGGTGCCTGACGCCGGACAGAAGAAGGCGTTTCTGATCGAGAAGGGAATGCCCGCCGGCAGGCTGTGCCAGGTGCTGAAGGAGGCCCGGGACGAGCGGGAAAAGGGGGTTCAGGTGCTGACCGTCACCATGAATAAAAACAAAAAGTTCCAGAAGGAGCAGCTGGCCAGGGAAGGCTACACAGAGTTTAAAGAATTTTTTATTTAATCAGGAGGATGAATGATCATGGCAGAATCCATGAAGGGCCTGCACCGTACCCACCGGTGTACCGAGGTGTCCAGAAACCATATCGGCGAGACCGTGACTGTAATGGGATGGGTGCAGAAGAGGAGAAATTTAGGCAGTCTGATTTTTATTGACCTGAGAGACCGCTCCGGTCTTCTGCAGCTGATTTTTGACGAAAACGATATTGGCAGCGAAGGCTTTGGAAAAGCCGGAGAGCTGAGAAGCGAATATGTGATTGCGGCGACAGGGCGGGTGGAGGCCCGTTCCGGAGCTGTGAATGAAAACCTGGCTACCGGAGATATTGAGATCCGTGTGACCAGTCTGCGGATCCTGTCTGAATCCCTGACGCCGCCCTTCCCCATCGAAGCCAACAGCGCGACGAAGGAAGAGCTGCGGCTGAAATACCGCTACCTGGATCTGCGCCGTCCGGATATCCAGCATAATCTGATGGTGAAAAGCCGGGTAGCCCTGCTGGCCAGAAATTTTATGGCGAACGAAGGCTTTCTGGAGATTGAGACCCCGATGCTGACTAAGAGCACGCCGGAAGGGGCCAGAGACTATCTGGTGCCCAGCCGGATCCATCCGGGCAGCTTTTACGCCCTGCCCCAGTCGCCCCAGCTGTTCAAGCAGCTGCTGATGTGCGGCGGCTATGACCGGTATTTCCAGATCGCCAGATGCTTCCGGGACGAGGATCTGAGAGCGGACCGGCAGCCGGAATTTACCCAGATGGATATGGAGCTGTCCTTTGTGGATATCGATGATGTGATCGATGTGAATGAGCGGCTGCTGGCTGTATTGTTTAAGGAAATCTGCGGCGTGGAGGTACAGCTGCCGATTCAGCGGATGCCTTATGCGGAGGCAATGGCCCGTTTCGGTTCTGATAAGCCGGATCTTCGCTTCGGCATGGAGATTCAGGATGTGTCAGAGATCGTGAAGGACTGCGGCTTCGGCGTCTTTACCGGCGCGCTGGAACAGGGCGGCTCTGTCCGGGGCCTGAACGCGAAGGGGCAGGGCCAGATGCCCAGAAAGAAAATCGACGCCCTGGTGGATTTTGCCAAAGGCTATGGGGCGAAGGGGCTGGCTTATATCGCCATCCATCCCGACGGCACCGTGAAATCCTCCTTTGCGAAGTTTATGACAGAAGAGCAGCTTCAGGCGCTGATTCAGGCCATGGACGGACAGCCGGGCGATCTGCTGCTGTTTGCCGCTGACCGGAATAAGATTGTCTTTAATGTGCTGGGCAGTCTCCGTCTGGAGCTGGCGCAGATCATGGGGCTGCTGAAGGACAACCATGAATTTCGCTTTGTCTGGATTACCGAGTTCCCGCTGCTGGAATATTCAGAGGAAGAGAACCGGTATGTGGCCATGCATCATCCTTTTACCATGCCTATGGAAGAGGATCTGGATCAGCTGGAGACCAATCCGGGAGCGGTTCGGGCGAAGGCCTATGATATCGTGCTCAATGGCTGCGAGATCGGCGGAGGCAGCGTGAGAATCCATCAGAGCGATATCCAGGAGCGGATGTTCCGGGCGCTGGGCTTTACCCAGGAACAGGCCCATGCCCAGTTCGGCTTCCTGTTAAATGCTTTCCAGTACGGCGTGCCCCCTCACGCGGGACTGGCCTATGGCCTGGACCGTCTGGTGATGCTGATGACCGGGGCGGACAATATCCGGGAGGTAATCGCTTTCCCGAAGGTGAAGGACGCTTCCTGCCTGATGACAGAGGCGCCCGGCCCGGTAGACCGGAAGCAGCTGGATGAGCTGGGTATCTGCCTGGCCGCGCCGGCGGAAGAAAAAGCGGACGGCCAGGAGCCGGAGCAGGCCTGATGCGTCTGGATAAATTTCTGACGGAGATGGGGCTGGGAACCCGCAGCGAGGTAAAAGGGCTGATCAAAAAAGGCAGAATCCGGGTGAACGGGGCGCAGCCTGCCGGCCCGGAGATGAAGATCGATCCTGACCGTGACCGGGTGGAAGCGGATGGGAAGCAGGTGGAATATGCGGCGTGGGAATATTACATGCTGAACAAGCCTGCCGGATGGATCTGCGCCGCCAGAGACAGCCGGGACCCGGTGGTGACAGATCTGATCACAGACCGGAAGCGAAAGGATCTGTTCCCGGCAGGGCGGCTGGATAAGGACACGGAAGGGCTGCTGCTGCTGACCAACGACGGCTGGCTGGCCCATAGCCTTCTTTCTCCGAAACGCCATGTGGATAAAGTGTATTTTGCCCGGGTCAGAGGGGTGGCGACAGAACGGGAGGCGGAGCTTTTCCGTCTGGGGCTGGATATCCATGATGAAAAGCCGGCCCTTCCTGCCGAGCTGAAGATTCTGAAGGCTGACAGGGAATCCGGTATCTCGGAGACAGAGGTAACAGTCCGGGAGGGACGGTATCATCAGGTGAAGCGGATGTTTCAGGCGGTAGGGATGGAGGTACTCTATCTGAAGCGGCTGTCTATGGGGCCGCTTAGCCTGGATCCCGGCCTGGAGCCGGGAGCGTACAGGCCGCTGACGAAGGAAGAGCAGGAGGCGCTGAGCCGCCTGGCTTCCCCCAGGTAAGAGCGGCGCCGGCCGGAACCCTTTCTGCCGCCGCCGCATATCCTGGCAGTAAAGAGACGCAGCGAAAGGGCAAGCGGGTTCAGCCTATGAAAAATATGTGGAAGGATCCCCGGTTTTGGTCTGCTTCTGTCTGGCCTGAGTCAGGGACGGAAGATCAAAGAGGCTGGGGATTTCCCGGAGCATGGCGGGCGCCGGACGCCGGACCGGGAATGCCGGAGGGCAGGAAGGTCTGGATGCCGGAGCAGGAGGACTGGGAGACAGAGTGGGATATGGAATATTTTCTGCAGATGTGCCCTGTCCAGGTACGGGCTATGGAGCGGCATGTGGAAAATATCTGCGACCGTTTTGATTACAGAGGCTCTCTCCTGTACGATGCCTGGCCGGACAGGGTTTCCATGGCCCGGCTGAAAAATATGGTGCTCAAAGACGGAGAAAATGATCCGGCGCTGTTCGGGGAAAAAGGGTATTTTGACAGTCCGGGGTGCGCTGCCGCAGGCGATATGGCGGAAATTCTTCTCTATCATGAAATCACCCGGCGCCGCCGCAGAAAAAGGCAGGGCAGGTAATAAAATTTTAACTATTTTTTAGTTGAGCTTTCCAGTTTCAGCCTTTACAATATAGTCATAGTGGGTTACTATGGCTATATTTTTTTGTATAACGGAGAACGTACTGCGGCGAAGGGATCCGGAAAGATCCGGAGACTTCGGCCGGACTGATATTTAGAGAGGTTAGCTGAATGAGAAAGACGAAAAAAGTAATCAAAAGGATACTGATATTACTGCTGGTGTTCTGCGGCGCGGTTGCAGGCATTCTTTTTTTTATGAACCGTGAGGATGAGCCGGAGGCGGCCTATGCCGCCGGCGGCCCGGCTTCCCTGCCGGTGATCTATACAGAGGTGGAGGGTGAACTGGTGAATGGCCTTTACGGGTACCAGACTGCCATGGAGGCGCAGTATGTCAGGGATACGGTGACGCCTCTTCCGGAAAACCGGCAGCTGGCAATCACTATTGAAGCGCCTGGGGAAGAAATCCTGAATATTGAGTATGAAATCAGAAGCCTGGACACAGAGCGGCTGGTAGAGGATACCAGGCTGACAGAGTGGGAGACAGAGGAGAATGAGGTCAGGGCGGTGCTGCCGGTTCAGAATCTGCTGGAAGAGAATCGGGAGTATTTGCTGACGCTGATTTTGTCCACGCCCTCGGAGCCGGAGATTTATTATTATACCCGGGTAACGCTGGCAGAAGACTACCATACCGGCGAGATGATGGATTTTATCCGGGAATTTCATGATAAAACCTTTGATGCTTCCAGGTCGGAGGAGCTGGTGGTATATATGCGGCAGACTACGGCGGATCGGAATACACTGGCCCATGTCAGCCTGCATTCCACCTTTTCCCAGCTGACCTGGGGGGATCTGGAGCCGGAAGAGGTGACGGAACCCTGGCTGGATATTAAGGATCTGAATGAAACAATCGGCTCCTTTACCCTGTCTTATCTGGTTCAGGCAGAAAATCCCGACCGGGAGGGGCAGACGGATCTCTATGAGGTAGAGGAATTTTACTGCGTCCAGTGGTCGGCGAGCCAGTGGTATCTTCTCTCTTTTGAACGGAGTATGAACCAGCTTTTCCGTCCGCAGGAGAGCCAGGTCACTGACGCTGCCATCGACCTGGGCATTCTGGAGGAAGGGGCGGCGGAGGCTGTCCGCAGCGAAGACGGCGGCTGGACTGTCTTTTCCGTCAATGGAGAGCTGTGGAGTTACGAGGCGGGCAGCGGCAGCCTGACGCGGGTGTTCAGCTTTGACAAAGAGGGAATGGAGGATATCCGGAACCGGCGCAGGGAGCATGAGATACAGATCGTGGAGGCGGCGGACAGCGGCGATGTGCATTTTATTGTATATGGCTATATGAATAACGGCATCCATGAGGGCGAGGTAGGCATGGCCTTTTATGTATATCATCATGAGACTAACGATCTGAACGAGGTATTTTACCTGCCTGCCTCCCAGCCCTATCAGATTCTCCGGGAGGAGGTGGGCACCCTGTCCTACCTCAGCGGCCAGGGGCTGTTTTATCTCATGTTCGGCGACAGGATTTATGCCATAGACTTCGCCGGGGATGAATTTGTGGTAGTGGTCGACCAGGTTCAGGAGGAAGGTATGGCCATCAGCAAAGACAGCAGTGTGATCGCCTGGCAGGAGGGAGAAGACCCGAACCGGGGAGAGCAGATCCATGTGATGGATTTGGATACTGCCGCCCAGTATGTGATCGAGGCGGAGGAAGGGGAATATGTAAAAGCCCTGGGCTTTATTGAAAATGACCTGATCTGCGGCATAGCCCGCCGGCAGGATGTGGACGGGGCAGATACAGAGGTGCCTTTTCCCATGTATGCGGTGGAGATCTACAGCCAGAAGGAGGAGCCGGAGACCCGTTATGAGCGGGAGGGCGTTTATATTACCGGAATCAGCGTAGAGCCTGGCAGCGTAAAGCTGTACCGGGCGCAGAAAAGCGCAGGCGGATGGAGAGAAATACAGGAGGACGCGCTGATTCAGAATACTTCCAGGCAGGAGGAAGAAGATCAGGTACTGATTCAGGACAGCTCAGAGAGCAAACGGAATGTTTACGAGGTCAGCCTGAACCGTGATGGAAAAGGGGAAAGCCTTTCTCTGACGGTGAATGACCCGAAGGGGATTCTGGCCGATGGCAGCAATACCATTACCCTGGAGGAAGAAAGCGGCCAGGGAGATCAGTTTTATTATGCCTATGCCGGAGGGAAGCTTCGGGCGGTATGCGCAGAAGCGGCGGAGGCCATTCAGCTTACCTATGATGCTGTGGGGACAGTTGTGTTCGGAAATGGGAACTATGTACTTCGAAGGGGATACCGGGAGTCCCGGGTATCTGTCAGTATGCCGGACATTACGGCGCAGACGGCTGAGGACAGCCTGGCGGCCTGCACAGAGATTCTCCTGAGCCTGGCCGGCGGCAGCGCCGATGTGAGAGGGCAGCTGGAAGAGGGAGCCGGAGCGGTGGACATCCTGCGGGCCGCTCTGCCGGGAGATACCCACGACCTGACGGGCTGCGGGCTGGAGCAGATTATGTATTACTATTTTTCCTTTGATTTCCCGCTAATCGCCCGTTCCTCTGGGCAGTCCTACCTGATGATTACCGGTTATCAGTATAATGACGTAACGCTGTACGATCCGGTGACGGGTGAGGAAACATCCATGGATATCGACGCGGCGGCTGAATATTTTGAAACCTGCGGAAACAGCTTTATCGGTTATCTGCCATAACCCTTTCGCGGGATTTCCTGCCTTTACAAATCTGAATCTTGTGTTATAATCAGATAAGAAATCCTTTAGATTTTTAACAGAAAATTTGCAAAGCGCGGAATTGGCGACCGCGCGGTTCAGTATATAGAGGGCCGAGAGGCCGGCCGCAGCCGCGGCCATCCGGGAGGAAATTATGATTCAGTATATTATGAAAGGCGGAAACCCGCTGGTAGGTGACGTTGCGATCGGCGGGGCGAAGAATGCCGCGCTGGGTATTCTGGCTGCTGCAATTATGACAGATGAGCCCGTTGTGATCGAAAACCTGCCGAATGTAAAAGATATCAATGTGATGCTGGATGCAATCAAGGGCATCGGCGGGATTGTGGAAAGAATCAACGCCCACAGTGTGAGGATTATCGGGAGGACGATTCATACGGTCAGCGTCCAGTATGAGTCTATCCGCAGGATCCGGGCTTCCTACTACCTGCTGGGAGCTTTGCTGGGCAAGTATAAGGAAGCGGTGGTCGCCCTTCCAGGCGGCTGCAATATCGGCACCCGCCCCATCGACCAGCACCTGAAAGGCTTTACTGCCCTGGGCGGAAAAAACCATATTGAGAAGGGAGCGGTGGCTGTCAGGGCAGAGCGGCTGAAGGGCAGCCATATCTTTCTGGATGTGATTTCCGTGGGCGCGACCATTAATATTATGCTGGCCGCGTCTCTGGCAGAGGGAAGGACGATTATTGAGAATGTGGCAAAGGAGCCCCATGTGGTGGATGTGGCAAATATGCTCAACAGCATGGGAGCCAATATCAAGGGCGCCGGAACGGATGTGATCCGGATCAACGGCGTGGAAAAGCTTCATGGCACAGAGTATTCCATCATCCCGGATCAGATCGAGGCGGGAACTTTTATGATGGCTGCGGCTGTGACCAGAGGCGATGTGATGGTGCGCAACGTTATCCCCAAGCATCTGGAGGCGATCAGCGCCAAGCTGCTGGAGATGGGCTGCGAGGTAGTGGAATTTGACGACGCGGTGCGGGTGGTAGGAAAGCCCCGGATGCGCCATACCCAGGTGAAAACCCTTGCCTATCCGGGACTCCCCACGGATATGCAGCCCCAGACGGCTGTGGCCCTGGCGCTGGCGGAGGGCACCAGCATTGTAACGGAAAGTATTTTTGAAAATCGTTTTAAATATGTGGATGAGCTGGTCCGCATGGGCGCTTCCATTAAGGTGGAGGGCAATGTGGCGGTTATCGACGGCGTGAAGAGCCTGAACGGCGCCCATGTCAGCGCCCCTGACCTGCGGGCGGGAGCGGCTCTGGTACTGGCCGGGCTGGCGGCGGACGATTATACCGTTATAGACGATATTGAGTATATTCAGAGAGGCTATGAAAATTTTGACTTGAAATTACAGAGCCTGGGTGCTATGATAGAGCAGGTAACAGATGAAAGGGGCATTCAGAAATTTAAGCTCCGAGTAGGCTGACGGGGATTTTTCCGGCCGGAAACCGGAAATATTCTGTCAATAATTGAATACAGCTGTTTATACCATTCCCTTATTCAGAGTGATGGAGATACAAAGGATCTGAGAAGTCACGGCAACCCCTGGAAGCAGGAAGGTGCCAACCTGAGCGAGAAATCGAACAATAAGTGGATTTGATAGAAAAATATCGAGTCCGCGCTGCGGGCTCGTTTTTATTTCATAGGAAACTGCGTTCCCTATGAAACAAAAATGCTCCGCAGGCGCAGAATCCGGGGAATGTGCTGAGATGAGGATATGAAGAAGAGAACTGTGAGATGGGCGCTGCTGGCGGCTGCCGCAGCTGTGCTCTGCGCCGGATGCGGCGCGAAAAATACCGGTGCAAAAAGCCGGACGATACCGGTGCTGGGGGAGGATTACCTGAAATCAGCCCATTATTTTGCGGATGGCTGGAGCCTGAATTTCTGGAACTGTGAGCTGGATCAGATCGACAGCCAGCTGGAGCAGATTGCCGCAGACGGGTTTAACAGCATTATCCTGGTGATTCCCTGGCGGGAATTTCAGCCGGATCTGGACAGTATGGAGCTGGATGGCCGGGCGGCCCGGCAGCTGCGGTTTGTGCTGGAAAAAGCGCAGAACCATCAGCTGGGCGTGATGATCCGGCCTGGCTATACCTGGGATTACAGTGAGGCGGACAGCGTGCTGCCCCGGTATGCCGGCCTGACGGGAGACGCCGGCTGTCAGGAAGCCTGGCTGTCTTATCTGACGCAGATTTATGATATCTGCAAAGAGTACGGCTGTTTTCTGGGCGGTTTTCTCTGCTGGGAGGATTTCTGGAATTACACCTATACGGCTAAGGATCTGGGAGCAAAGAAAGAAGGCGTCCAGGAGGCGGCGGAATGCGGATACCATCGCTATCTGGAAGAGCGGTATACCCTGGAAGAAGTGAATGCATGGTATGGAGAAAATTTCACAGACTATTCCCAGATCTATTTTCCCGGGGAGGACAGCCCTGCGCTCCGGCTGTTTTATGACTTTTATGATGATTTCCTGAACCGTCTGCTGGCAGAATCCCAGCAGGTGTTCCCCAATCTGTCCATGGAGGTGCGCCTGGACGCTGACCTGGCGGTGAACCGGGAGGGCGGCTCTTACTATTATAGCCATGAGGCTACTTACAGCTGCCAGGCGTCTGATTTCACCTCTGTCATGTATGGGATTCCTATGGGGTTTCCCAACCAGGGCGAGCGGGTGGATTATCAAACCGCCATGGCCCAGACAGACCTGATCCTCTCCGGCCTGCTGGAGCATAACGGGGGAAAGGGCGTCTATATCGACCAGTTCCTCTATATGGACAACACGCCCGGTTTTTCCCACAATGCCCAGATCATTGAAGATCAGACCGATGATTATCTGGAGGGAATCCATACGGTGCTGGCGGAAAAAACCATTGGCTATGGCGTATGGACATACCGGGATTACGCTGTGGATCTTCTCTATAATCCTCAGTTCGGCCTGGGACTGGAGGGCTGGGAAAGCAGCGGCGCAAAGATTACAGAGGAGTCAGGCTCCCGAAAGGCCCTGCTGGAGGCGGGCGGCTGGGTCCGCCAGGATATTCCCCCTTCCCGAAAGACAGACACAGGGGAAGATACCCTGTATGTGCGGGGGGAATACAGAAACACAGGGGAGGAAAGGGCTGTGCTGACTGTTTCCCTGGGGACAGCCCAGGCAGCGCAGGTGGAATGCCTGCCGGGAGAGACATCCGGCTGGGAGCTGGCTTTCCCTGACACAGGAGATTATACCCTGACCATCCAAAGCGATGGGGAGGTATATATAGATAACCTGAAGGTATACGCCCATGTACAGAGCGGGCTGCTCTATAGCCTGGACGGCGCAGAGCAGAGCTGCATCGGCAGCATCCGCGCTCTGAATGGCAAACTGCAGACAGTAAGATAAATTCTTAAAAAAGAAAGGAACAGACTATGGAAAGACGTTTATTTACCTCAGAATCTGTAACGGAAGGACATCCGGATAAAATCTGCGACCAGATTTCCGATGCGATCCTGGACGCGCTGATGGAGAAGGATCCTATGAGCCGCGTGGCGTGCGAGACATGCTGCACCACCGGCCTGGTTATGGTCATGGGAGAGATCACCACAAAAGCATATGTGGATATCCAGAAAATTGTCCGGGACACCATCGCCGAGATCGGCTATACCAGGGCGAAATATGGCTTTGACGCCAGCACCTGCGGCGTGATCGTGGCGCTGGACGAGCAGTCCTCTGATATCGCCATGGGCGTGGATAAGGCGCTGGAAGCGAAAGAGAACAAAATGAGCGATGAGGAGATCGAGGCGATCGGAGCCGGCGACCAGGGCATGATGTTTGGCTACGCGACCAATGAAACGCCGGAGATGATGCCCTACCCCATCGCCCTGGCCCATAAGCTGGCCCGGAAGCTGACAGAGGTGCGCAAAAACGGCACGTTAAAATATCTGCGGCCTGACGGAAAGACCCAGGTTACTGTAGAGTATGACGAGGCGGGGAAGCCGGTGCGCCTGGACGCGGTGGTTCTTTCCACACAGCATGGGGATGATGTGACCCAGGAACAGATTCATGAGGATATTAAGAAATATGTGTTTGATCCGGTGCGGCCCCAGGAAATGATCGATGAGAATACCAAATTCTTTATCAATCCTACCGGCAGATTTGTCATCGGCGGCCCTCACGGCGACAGCGGCCTGACCGGACGGAAGATCATCGTGGATTCCTACGGCGGATATGCCCGTCACGGCGGCGGAGCTTTCTCCGGAAAGGACTGCACCAAGGTAGACCGTTCCGCGGCATACGCGGCGCGGTATGTGGCGAAAAACATTGTGGCGGCAGGCCTGGCTGATAAGTGCGAGATCCAGCTGTCCTATGCCATCGGCGTGGCGCAGCCTACTTCTGTTATGGTGGATACCTTCGGCACAGGAAAGCTGGCGGATGAAAAGCTGGTAGAAATTATCCGGGAAAACTTTGACCTGCGTCCCGCGGGCATTATCAAAATGCTGGATCTGCGCAAGCCGATCTACAAGCAGACTGCCGCTTACGGCCATTTCGGCCGCGACGACCTGGATCTGACCTGGGAGCGCACAGACAAGGTTGACCTGCTGAAAAAATATCTGTAAAGCTTACAGACCATTCAGAATGGAGGGCTTATGACTATATTAGTAACCGGCGGAGCCGGATATATCGGCAGCCATACATGTGTGGAACTGTTAAATGCAGGCTATGAGGTTGTAGTAGTGGATAATCTGTCCAACTCTTCCGAGGAATCTCTGAAGCGGGTGGAGGAAATCACGGGAAAAACACTGACCTTCTATGAGGTGGATATCCTGGACAGAAGCAAGCTGGAGCGGATTTTCGGCGCCCATCAGATTGACGCGGTCATTCATTTCGCCGGCTATAAGGCGGTGGGCGAATCGGTCAGCAAGCCCTGGGAATATTACTATAACAATATTACCGGGACGCTGATTCTCTGCGATGTGATGAGAACCCACGGCGTGAAAAAGCTGGTGTTCAGCTCTTCCGCCACAGTGTACGGAAACCCTGCCACGGTGCCGATCCGGGAGGATTTTCCCCTGTCGGTTACGAACCCTTATGGCAGGACAAAGCTGATGATCGAAGAGATTCTGCGGGACATGGCTTTTGCCGATGGGGAGTGGGATATTGTGATCCTGCGCTACTTCAATCCCATCGGCGCTCATAAGAGCGGCCGGATCGGCGAGAATCCCAAGGGAATCCCCAATAACCTGATGCCCTATATCACCCAGGTGGCGATCGGAAAGCTGCCCTTCCTGGGCGTATTCGGCGATGATTATGACACGCCGGACGGAACTGGCGTCCGGGACTATATCCATGTGACAGACCTGGCGCTGGGCCATGTAAAAGCGATCGAGAAGATGAACCGGGAGCAGGGAGGCGTTTTCACATACAATCTGGGGACGGGAACCGGCTACAGTGTGCTGGATATCGTCCATGCCTTCAGCAAGGCCTCCGGCGTGGAGATTCCCTATCATATCAAGCCCAGAAGGCCGGGGGATGTGCCCGCCTGCTACGCGGACCCTTCCCTGGCCAGAGAGGAACTGGGATGGACCGCCCAGAGAGGGCTGGAGGAGATGTGCGAGGATTCCTGGAGATGGCAGAAAAACAATCCGGAAGGATATGAGGAATAAGCCCGGGAGGGACTGGTATGGAAAAGAAATGTATCGGCGTTGACGTAGGCGGGACAACAGCCAAGATCGGCCTGCTGTCGGTGAAAGGCCAGCTGCTGGATAAATGGGAGGTACCCACCGGGAAAGCGGAAAACGGAAAGCACATTCTTCCGGATATCGCCCGTTCTATTCTGGATTACCTGAAGGGCAGCGGGATGTCTGCGGAGGATCTGGCCGGCGTAGGGATCGGCGTGCCCGGCCCGGTGATGCCGGACGGCGGCGTGGAGGTATGCGTAAACCTGGGCTGGGAGAATGTAAATCCGGCGCAGGAGCTGAATCGCCTTCTGGGAGGCGGCGTATATGTAAAGGCGATCAATGACGCCAACGTAGCCGCTCTGGGCGAGATGTGGCAGGGAGGCGGCAGAGGCCATAAGAGCCTGATGCTGTTTACCCTGGGCACCGGCGTAGGAGGCGGCATGGTGCTGGATGAAAAGATCGTGTCCGGTTTCCGGGGAATGGGCGGCGAGCTGGGGCATATCGTGGTCAATTTCGATGAGCCGCTCCAGTGCAACTGTCATAACCACGGCTGTCTGGAGCAGTATGCTTCCGCCACAGGGATCGTCCGTGAGGCCCGCCGGGCGCTGGAGGCTTCCGGCCAGCCCTCTGTGCTGCGGGAGCAGCCGGATTTCAGCTGCAAGGATGTGCTGGACGCCGCAAAAGGGGGCGATCAGCTGGCGCTGAAGACTGTTCATCACTGTATGCGGTATCTGGGCCTGGCTATGCATTATGTCAGCCATATGACAGACCCTGAGATATTCGTCATCGGCGGAGGCGTCTCAAAGGCGGGACAGTTTCTGCTGGATATTATCAGACAGTATTATGAGGGATTTACGGTGATGGGCAGCCGGAGGGCGGCCATCGGCCTGGCCACTCTGGGCAATGACGCCGGAATGTACGGCGCCGCCCGGCTGATCCTGGACAGAGAGGCGGAGGACTGACGGATGGGACGCCGTCCGTAAAGGACAGGGACACAGTTTGCGCAGGCTGTGTCCCTGTCCTGTTCTTTCGCCGCTTTTTGCAGCAGTCCGGCCATGCAGAAAAAGAAAAGGCAGTCTTTCACACGCAAGCGTGCACAGCCTGCCTTTTCTTTTTCTGCATGACCGGACTGTTACGGCTTTTCTGCACAAAAGCGGAAGAAGGACTTGCGTATTTGTGCCGGGCAGTATACAATGTAACATGGAATAAATTTTTGGATATAAGGAGTACAGACTGAGATGAGCCAGGAAAAAGTAGAAAAATATAAGCAGGAAAAAGTACACAGAAAAGAAAATGTAGAAAAGGCGAAAAGGAAAAAGAAAAGAGAGAAGCTGATCGCCTGGATCGTTGCCATCGTCCTGTGCGCGGGAATCGGCGCGGCGGTTGGCGTGACTATTTATAATGAGTACCAGGCCCAGCTGGCAGCCCGTCCTAATTATGAGCGGGACGAGATGATTCTCAGCGATCTGACCGGCGTCCTGGAAGAGTCAGAGGAAGCGGCGGAGGAGACAGCGGAAGAGACTGCGGCTGAAACGGAGGCGGCGGAGGAAACTGCGGCTGAAACGGAAGCAGAGGAAGAGACCGCGGCTGAAACAGAAGCGGCGGAGGAAACTGCCGCGGAATCAGCGGGAGAAGAGGGTACCTTAGAAGAATAATGGAAACGGGAAAAGAATTCTGTGGCGCAGGATTCTTTTTCCATAAAAAGAGGAGTCCCCGGGATAAAAGAATCCCGGGGTAATTATGAAAAATCTATGTGCATAATGACGAAAACTCTTGTTAATTGATTTTGTTCTTATGCAAATAGCATAACAAGCAGCTGTGAACAAATTATGAACAAACAGTAAATTATATATGAATAGCCAAAAAAGGAGGGTGAAATATGGCAAATTCGCACACAGGGGACATTATGGTAATCGGCCATAAAAATCCAGATACAGATTCTATCTGTTCCGCGATCGCCTATGCCAGGCTGAGAGAAAAAATGACAGGGATCCGTCATGTGCCCAGACGGGCGGGCCAGATCAACCCGGAGACGGAATTTGTGCTTCATTATTTCCAGGAGCCTGAGCCGGAGCTGATCCGGGATGTGGGAACACAGGTAAAGGATATGGAGATCCGGGATACGGATGGCGTGACCAGAGATGTTTCTCTGAAAAAGGCCTGGTCGCTGATGAAACAGGAAAATCTGGTGACGCTGCCAGTGCTCAGCGGACACCGGCTGGAGGGGCTGATCACCCTGGGCGACATTGCCAACTCCTATATGAACATCTATGACAGCCGGATTCTCTCTGAGGCAAAAACCAGCTATGCCAATATGGTTGAAACGCTGGAGGGAAAGATGGTGGTAGGCGACAGGGAGGGGGTTTTTGACCATGGCAAGGTGCTGATCGCCGCCGCCAATCCGGATCTGATGGAAAGCTATATCGAGAAAGGGGATCTGGTGATCCTGGGAAACCGTTATGAATCCCAGCTGTGCGCCATTGAGATGAGCGCAGCCTGCATTATTGTCTGTGATGGCGCGCCGGTTTCCCTGACCATCAAGATGCTGGCGGAGGAAAAGCACTGTACGGTGATCAGCACTCCCTATGATACCTATACGGTGGCCCGGCTGGTGAACCAGAGTATGCCCATCGGGCATTTTATGAAAACAGACCGTCTGACCACCTTCAATCTCCAGGACTTTACCGATGATATCAAGGACGTAATGGCGAGCAAGCGGTACCGGTATTTTCCCGTTCTGGATGATATGGGCTGCTACCGGGGACTGATCTCACGGCGGAACCTGCTGGGCGTGCGGCGCAAGCAGGTGATTCTGGTAGACCATAATGAACGGACGCAGGCGGTAAACGGCATTGAAAAAGCGGATATTCTGGAGATTATCGACCACCACCGGCTGGGCTCCCTGGAAACCATGGCTCCGGTCTTTTTCCGGAATCAGCCCCTGGGATGTACCGCTACCATTATTTCTCAGATGTACCGGGAGCAGGGAGCGGAGGTAGACCGGCAGACAGCGGGACTGCTGTTAAGCGCCATTATTTCCGATACCCTTCTCTACCGTTCGCCCACCTGCACGCCGGCAGATCAGCAGACAGCCCAGGAGCTGGCGGAAATCGCCGGCGTGGATCCGGCGGAGCTGGCCAGAGATATGTTTACGGCGGGGAGCAACCTGCTGTCAAAAACTGCGGAGGAAATTTTTTACCAGGATTATAAAACCTTTACGGTGGGCGACCAGAAGGTAGGCATCGGCCAGGTAAATTCCATGAATACAGAGGAGCTGGAAGCCATCGGCCAGAGGCTGATTCCTTTCGTAAAGGCGACCGAAGAAAAGCCGGGCGTGGATATCATATATTTTATGCTGACCAGCATTCTGGATGAATCTACGATGGTCATTTCCTCCGGGAAAAATACTGCCGTAGCCCTGCTGGCAGAAGCGTTCCCTGACGGGAAAGAGGAAGAGCTGGGGTATTATCTGAAGGGCGTGGTATCCCGAAAGAAGCAGATGGTTCCTTCTTTGATGATGGCTATGACGCAGAACTGAGAGCGGAGGAAAAACAGGGCGGCAGAGTCCCTTTCCATGGGGCATAACATGGGTAAGAGCAGCCTTTGGATGAAAGGGAAAGGAGAAATGGGATATGGAAAACATGACAGATAATATTACGCTGATTGGAATGCCGGGCTCCGGCAAAAGTACGATTGGCGTCTTGCTGGCGAAAAAGCTGGGCTACCGTTTTGTGGATTCAGACCTGCTGATTCAGGAGCAGGAGGGGATGCTGCTGAAGGATATTATTGCCCGGAAGGGGGACGAGGGCTTTTCCCGGATTGAAAATCAGGTAAACAGCCGGATCCAGGCCAGCAGGACGGTGATCGCCCCTGGCGGAAGCGTGGTTTACTGCGGGGAGGCGATGGAGCATCTCCGGCAGATCAGCCGGATCGTTTATCTGCGGATCAGCTGCGCCAGCCTGAAAGAACGGCTGGGCGACCTGAAGAGCCGGGGCGTTTTGCTGAAGGAGGGGATGACCCTGGACGATCTCTACGAGGAGCGGGCGCCTCTTTATGAGCGGTATGGGGAAGTGACGCTGGATGTAGATCATCTGACCATGGGAGAGGTGCTGGATTGCTTCCTGCGGGCCTGCCCGGAATTTCATCCGGACGGAGAGCGGCAAAAGCGGTTATCCTTTTGACAGCGGCAGGATAAAAAGGTATAATACATACAATTAAAATTGATGGAAAGAAAGAGGGTAAAAGAATGGGAAGATATTACCGGCTGTCTAAAAAAATTACAGACGATATGGCTGAGGAAATCTTAAAGGAAATACAAGAGCTGCAGGATGTGGAAAAAGCGGAATTTGTGGAGGAAAAGACAAAGATTATGGTTCTTGCCGGCGAGGACAAATATCCGGAGGTTATGACGAAGGTGGTCAACATCTTCAGCCGGATCGGCAACGACTGCGCCCTTTTCTTTACCGGCTTTGTCCATGAGGCGTAAACCGGCAGAGGCCGGGACAGGGGGAATCAGCGGCAAAAGCAGCAGTTCAGCCATGCAGGCTGCAGGCCGCCTGCTTGACAATTCCCTTTTTCCATGCTATTCTATGCCCTGTCAGCCTGCTAAAAATAAGGTCGATAGGGCTTTCCGCCGATTCCCGGCGTTAAATGAATCGAGTGTTCGAGACCTTCCACTCGTAAAACAAAACTAAAGGAGATGTACAATGAAAACAAAAAATGTGGATCAGAAAGTGGCTGCCATGGTACAGGGAGCCGTAATTGCCGCGCTGTATACTGCGCTGACGCTGCCTTTTGCACCGATTGCCTATGGGCCGGTGCAGTTCAGGATCTCAGAGGCGCTGACGGTTCTGCCTTACTTTACCCCCGCCGCTGTGCCGGGCGTAACGTTGGGCTGTCTGCTGTCTAATATTCTGATGGGATCGCCCCTGCCGGATATTGTGTTCGGAACCATCGCCACGTTCATCGGCGCCGTCCTTTCCTGCCGGCTGCGCAGGCACAAATATCTGGTATGTCTGCCGCCCATATTGTCCAACGCGCTGATTATTCCCTGGGTGCTGAAATTTGCCTACAATGTGCCGGATCTGGTGCCGGTGATGATGTTTACCGTTGGCCTGGGAGAGGTGCTGGCGGTAGGCATTCTGGGAAATATCCTGCTGCTGGCGCTGGAAAAATGCAGGTATCTGCTCTTTCAGCGGCAGTGACAGAGGGCGCTTTTTGATCCGCCTCCATATGCCGGCCTGGCTTTTCACAGGCCGGCATTGATTTTTATGGGATTTCATTATAATATGGAAAGGACATCAGAAAATCTGCAGGCGCAGATTTTCCGGGTGCGCCGGAAAAACGGCGCAGGAGGGAAGAAGCCTCCTGCCGCCGGGATTTCGCGGGAATAGAAACAGAGAAAAGGCGGGAGTAAATATGTATCATATAAATTTTAATTGTCCGGAGTATATCCATTTTATCGGAATCGGGGGAATCAGCATGAGCGGACTGGCAGAGATTCTGCTGGACCGGGGCTTTCAGGTAAGCGGTTCTGATATGAAAGCGTCTGACATTACCAGGCATCTGGAAAGCAGAGGGGCGAAAATTATGATTGGCCAGAGAGGGGAGAACATCGCCCCTTCTGTGAAAGCGGTCGTGTATACGGCGGCGATTCACCAGGATAATCCGGAATACCAGGCGGCGATGGCCGCCGGCATCCCTATGCTGACCAGAGCCCAGCTGCTGGGCCAGCTGATGAAAAATTATCATGAGGCGGTCGCTGTTTCCGGTACCCATGGAAAAACGACAACCACCTCTATGCTGACAGATATTCTGCTGAAGGCGGGAAAGGATCCGACCATTTCGGTGGGAGGGATGCTGGACAGTATCGGCGGCAATGTGCGGGTGGGCCAGTCAGATTGCTTTGTCACAGAGGCCTGTGAGTATACCAACAGCTTTCTTTCTTTTTACCCCACGGTGGCGGCGGTGCTGAATATTAAGGAAGACCATCTGGACTTCTTTAAAGATATCCAGGATATCCGCCATTCCTTCCGGCAGTTTATGGAGCTGGTTCCTTCTGACGGATATGTGGTAATCAGCGATGAGATCGAGGATCTGGAGGAGCTGACAGCCGGTCTGTCCTGTCAGGTCATCCGGTTCGGCCAGAATCCCTCCAGCCGGTTCCATGCCGCCCAGGTAATCTATGACCATGACGGCTGCGCCAGCTTTACCCTGACGGATACAAAGGGAGGGGAAAACCGTCCGCTGGGCCGGATCCGCCTCCATGTGCCAGGCGCCCATAACCTGAACGATGCGCTGGCCGCGTCCGCTCTGGCCGTGATGCTGGGCGTTCCGTTTCCGGCTATTGAAGAAGGGCTGAGAAATTTTACCGGCGCCCACCGGCGCTTCGAGCATAAAGGGGATGTGGCAGGCATTACGATTATTGACGATTATGCCCATCATCCGGATGAGATCAGAGCCGCCCTGGCTGCCGCCAGACGGTGCTCCTTCCGGGAGCTGTGGTGCGTCTTCCAGCCCCATACCTACAGCCGGACAAAAGCTTTCCTGGAAGGCTTCGCCGACGCCCTGTCAGGGGCCGACCATGTGATCCTGGCGGATATTTATCCTGCCAGAGAAACCGATACCCTTGGCGTCAGCTCAGAAGATATCCACCGGCTGCTGAAAGAGAGGGGAGTGGACTCCCATTATCTGCCTACGTTTGAGGAAATTGAGAAATTTATTTTAACCACATGCCAGCCAGGCGATATGTTGATAACTATGGGGGCCGGAGATGTGGTAACTGTGGGGGAAAACCTGCTGAAAGGGTAAGTTATCCACATTATCCACATATTTATCAACATTTTCTGTTGAAAAAATATGTGGATAGTTTTTACCGGTTCCACCGTCCGACAGAAATCGTAAAATATCAGTAAGAATCAGGTAAAATCGAAAGGATTCGACAGAGGCGGCGAAGGCTGGGGAAGAATTATCCACATTATCCACAGATAAGGATGTGGAAAAGGAACCGTCCCAAATCATATTCTCTTTTTCGGGGGGTTATGATATAATAAAGTTAATTTTTTTGAAGGGGATGAGAATATGCCGGAGCTGAAACTGTATGATGAGATAAAAAGGGATGTCCTGCTGGTTCCGGGATATTTTATTGATACATACATGCCCCAGGCCGGCGGCGAGTTCGTAAAAGTATATCTGAGCCTGCTGCGCAGAGCGGCCGGCAAAGAGGGACTGACCGTTTCAGACCTGGCGGATTTTTTAAACTGTACGGAAAATGATATTCTCCGGGCCCTGAAATACTGGGAACGGGCAGGCCTGCTGCGGCTGGAGACTGAGGGGGAAACCCTGACGGCGGTTCGCCTTCTGGCGCCTGGCAAAACAGAGGGCCGGGAACTGGAGGAGAGGGCTGCTGCGGCGACGGCTGAGCCGGCAGCCGGCGCGGCCGGTCTGTCCGGTTCCGGGCAGCTGCCGGAACCAGACGGCAGTCAGCTGAGCCGCCTGAACGCAGATGAGGAGTTCCGGCAGTTTCTTTTTGTGGCGGAAAAATATATCGGCTCGCCTCTGTCCAGACGGGACTGCGATACCTTCGCTTATCTGTACGGGCAGCTGAAGATGCCGGGAGAGCTGCTGGAATATCTGATCGAATACTGTATTTCCATGGGCCATAAAAGTGTGCGTTATATGGAAAAGGTGGCGCTGGATCTCCATCAGAGAGGGATCGCCACAGCCGCCCAGGCAAAGGCGGTTCTGCCGGCCATGAAAAAAGACAGCTATGCGGTAATGAAGGCCTTCGGACTGAGCGGGAGAATGCCGGCAGCCGGAGAGCAGGAGATGATGGATCGGTGGTTCGGTGAATACGGCTTTTCCCGGGAGCTGGTGCTGGAGGCCTGCGGACGGACGATGACAGCGATCCACAAGCCCAGCTTTGAATATACGGATAAGATTCTGGCGGCCTGGCGGGAAAACGGGGTCAGAACCATGTCTGATGTAAAAGCGCTGGATCAGAAGCGGGGCCAGAAAAAGGAGCAGAAGGCAGGAAAGCAGAAGAGCCAGCTCCGGGGAAGCGCCGGCAGGCCCAACCAGTTCCACAATTTTGAGCAGAGAGATTACGATTATGACGAGCTGATGAAGCAGATCAGCCGGCAGTAGCGGGGAGGAGGAGCCATTGCCCTTATCAAATGCACAGTATCAGGTGATTATGCGGGAATATAACAGAAAGCAGCTGCGGAACCGGCGTGAGCAGCAGGAGAGGGTGCGGGAGGTATATGAAAAAATCCCTCAGTATCAGGCGCTGGAGGAGGAGACGGCCTCCATGGCGGTAGAACAGGCCAGAAAGCTGCTGTCCGGGGACCGGGAGGCGCTGGATATCCTGCGCCGAAAGATCGGGGACCGGAAGGAGCAGAAGGAGATCCTCCTTTTATCCCACGGCTTTCCTGCGGATTATCTGGAAATGCGCTATTCCTGCAGCGACTGCCGGGATACCGGCTATATCGGCAGCGAAAAATGCCACTGCTTCCGGCAGGCAATGATCGACCTGCTCTATATGCAGTCTAATCTTCAGGAAATCCTGAAAACAGAAAATTTTGATACCTTTTCCTATGAATGGTACAGCCGCCGGCCGGAGGGAGACAGGCCCAGCCCCTATGATAATATGAGACGGGCTGTGGAAATCTGCTGGGAGCTGATCGGCCAGTTTGATACCCAAAAGACCAGTCTGCTGCTGACCGGCCCTGCGGGAGTGGGAAAAACCTTCCTTACCCATTGCATTGCCAGAGAGCTGCTGAACCGGTGCTATTCTGTCATCTATCTGTCTGCGATTGACCTTTTTGATATTTTTTCGAAAGAAAAATTTGACTATGGCCAGGACGGGGAGCAGGAGGATATGTATCAGTATATCCTGGACTGCGATATGCTGATCATCGACGACCTGGGCACAGAGCTGAACAATACTTTTACCACATCCCAGCTGTTTTACTGTATGAATGAGCGGGAGAAGCGGAAAAAACCGATGGTGATCTCTACAAACCTGTCCCTGGCGACGATGCGGGACTGCTATACGGAGCGGGTGACATCCAGGATCATCAGCAGCTTCCGCGTGGTGGAGCTGTACGGCGCAGATATCAGAGTCCAGAAAAAGCTGAGACAGAGAACATAAATGGAGGAACAATATGAAGGATGAAAAAATTTACGAAACCATACCGGTAGGCCGTATGGGGCTGATTCCGGTAGACGGGTGCCAGTCCCTGGCGAAAGCGGTAGATCAGTACCTGGTGGGGTGGAGAAAGGAACGGCTCCAGGAGCATAAGGAGAGCATGGCTTTCGACGGATATGAGCGTGACAGCTATATTATTGACGCCAAGTTTCCCCGGTTCGGCAGCGGAGAAGCCAAATGTGAGCTGTCCCAGTCCATTCGGGGGGACGACCTGTTTATTCTGGTAGATGTGTGCAATTACAGCCTGACCTATTCCATGAACGGCCATATCAACCATATGTCGCCGGATGATCATTACCAGAACCTGAAGCGGGTAATTGCCGCCGCCAGCGGACATGCCCGCCGGATTAACGTGATTATGCCTTTCCTGTATGAGAGCCGCCAGCACAGGAGGAACAGCAGAGAGTCCATGGACTGTGCGATGGCGCTGCGGGAGCTGGTAGGGATGGGCGTGCAGAATATCATTACCTTTGACGCCCATGACCCGCGGATCCAGAACGCGATTCCGCTCCATGGCTTTGAGTCGGTGCGGTCTTCCTATCAGTTTATTAAATATCTGCTGAAGAAGGAGCGGGATCTGATCATTGACAGCGATCATATGATGGTAATCAGCCCGGACGAGGGAGGCATGAGCCGGGCCGTATATATGGCGAACGTGATGGGGCTGGATGTGGGCATGTTTTACAAGCGCCGGGACTATTCGCGGATCGTCAACGGGAAGAACCCCATTATCGCCCATGAATTTCTGGGCAGCTCTGTGGAAGGCAAGGATGTGCTCATTATCGATGATATGATCTCCTCCGGGGACAGTATGCTGGACGTGGCCCGCGAGCTGAAGCAGAGAAAGGCGAACAAAGTGTTTATCTGCGCTACTTTCGGCCTGTTTACCAACGGCCTGAAGAAATTCGACAGCTATTATGAAAGCGGCCTGATCAACCGGATCCTGACCACGAACCTGATTTATCAGACGGATGAGCTGCTGTCCAAACCTTATTATATTAATGTAGATATGAGCAAATATATCGCGCTGCTGATCGACCATATTAACCATGGCATTTCCATCAGCGAGCTGCTGGATCCGGTAGGACGGATCAATAAGGTGCTGGACGCTTACCGGAACCGCTGAAAATTACGCTTTGTCAGCTATTTACAGAACAGGCTGAAAAATGTTATAATGAATGCTACTAATGAATTTGTCTCGGAGGGCTATATGAACGAAGAATTAAAAAACAATGAAGAACTTACAGAAGAGGCTGTGGAAACCACAGAGGAAGCTGCTCAGGAGGCGGCGGAAACCATGGATGATTATGCAGATCAGATCGATGTAGATCCGGTCTGGAAAAATTTTGAGGAGCTGCTGGAGAAGCAGACGGTTATTACCGTAGAGGTAGGCGGGATCGTAAAAGCCGGCGTGGTAGCTTATGTGGACGGCGTCAGAGGCTTTATCCCCGCATCTCAGCTGGATATCGGCTATGTGGAAAACCTGGAGAGCTGGCTGGGCAGACAGGTAGACGTGGTAGTCATCACAGCGGACGCAAAGGAAAAACGTCTGGTACTGTCCGGAAAGAAAGTAGCCCGGGCGAAGGCTGAGGAAGCGAAGAAGGAAAAAATCGCCGCGATGAAGATCGGCACTGTGGTAAAGGGCGTGGTGGAAAGCCTGAAGCCTTACGGCGCTTTTGTGGATATCGGCGATGGCATGACCGGCCTGGTACATGTGTCCCAGATCAGCCGCAAGCGGGTGAAAACACCTGAGGATGTTCTGAAGGTAGGCGATGAGGTTGAGGCGAAAGTGATCGCTGTCAAGGACGGCAAGATCAGCCTGAGCATGAAAGCTCTGGCAGAGGAGCCGGAAGAGCCTGCCGAGGAGGTATTCCCCTACAGAGAGGACGGAAAGGCGTCTACCAGCCTGGGAGCCCTGCTGAAGGACATCAAACTTGACTAATCGAATGAGCATAAAGGCTGCGGCCTGTACTTTCGGCCGGAGGAAGATATATGGAACTGCCTAAGAAGTTTGAGCAGGTAGATCAGTGGAAGACGATGTTATTCCTGTACAATTCTGCTCTGAAGGAAATGAACACCAAAATTGAAATACTGAATGAGGAATTTATGCATGTTCATAATTATAACCCGATTGAACATGTAAAATCCCGGATCAAGTCTCCGGAGAGCATTGTCAGAAAGCTGAAAAAGCTGGGCTATGAAGCGACCATAGACAATATGCTGAAGCATCTGAACGATATTGCGGGTATCCGGATTATCTGTTCCTTTACCTCTGATATTTATCAGATCGCGAAAATGATTGCCAATCAGGATGACGTGATGGTTCTTCAGATCAAGGATTATATGAAGCATCCCAAGCCCAATGGCTATAAAAGCTACCATATGGTAGTGTCTCTGCCGATTTTTCTGTCAGACGGGCCGGTTCATACGACGGTGGAGGTGCAGATCCGTACCATCGCGATGGATTTTTGGGCCAGCCTGGAGCATAAAATCTACTATAAGTATGAGGGAAACGCTCCGGCTGAGATTTATGAAGAGCTGAAGGCCTGCGCCGACATTGTAGAACAGCTGGACGCAAAGATGCTGTCGCTGAATGAACGGATTCAGCGGCTCCATATAGACATTGAATAATAGACGGATCATGCATTCCGAATCCCCGCAGGAGAGCCTGCGGGGATTCGTTTATGCGGTTTTGAAGAGAAAAGGGGGCGGGACAGGATGAGAGAAATGATAAAG
>CALWQE010000072.1 GCA_944383605.1 uncultured Lachnospiraceae bacterium | reverse complement strand
GCCGCTTCACCGAAAGGGCCGCCGCCTTCGCCCGCTCCTTCTCCGGAGTCCTGCTGTACACCTCCGGTACTTCCAGCTCCAGCAGCAGACGGCCCTAGGTTTCCCGGCAGTATTTCAGATTATACCGCATTCCCACAGGCAGCAGGATCGCCATCGCCTCTCCGTGGGGGACATGGGCGATGCTGCCCAGCGCATGGCCGATAGCATGGACTATGCCTACCATACTGTTGCTGAAGGCCGCGCCTGCCAGATAGCTGGCATTGGCCATGGCATATCTGGCCTCTTTGTCTTTTCCGTTTTCCACTGCCCGGAGCAGATTGTGGGAAACCATGGAAACAGCAGCCAGGGCATAGGCGTCGCTGACCGGATTTTTCTGCAGGCAGCTGTAGGCCTCAACGGCATGGCACAGGGTATCAAAGCCGGTAGCCGCAGTCACCCTGGGCGGCAGTCCCATCGTCAGCCGGGGATCCAGCACTGCTACGTCCGGCAGCACCACCTCTGAGATAAACTCCATCTTAATCCGTTTTTCATTATTTTTAATTACCGCCACAGCTGTCGCTTCGCTGCCCGTTCCCGCTGTCGTTGGAACAGCGATAAAGGGCACCTTCAGCCCTGAGGGGATGCAGTCGCAGCCCATCTGATCCAGCAGCTGGTCTGTATGCTGGCTGATCACCAGCTTCAGTCCCTTGGCCGTATCCAGCACGCTGCCGCCGCCCAGGGCCACAATGCTGTCGCACCCATAGGCCCGGTACTCTCTGGCAATCTGGTTTACCGTTTCCACACTGCTGTCTGTAGGGATATCTGTGTAAACTCTTCCCACCGCCACTTCCGGCATAGCCTCCAGCAGCAGATCCAGCAGGCCCAGTTTTTTTAATGTATTATCGCTTAAAACCATGGGGCAATGGCCGTTCAGCATCTTCAGCTCATAGGGAATATGCTCCAGCGCCCCTTTGCCGGAGCATATTTTAGCCGGGTTTGTAAACTCATAATAAGTTGGTATCACGTTTCTTTGCTCCTTTTCTTTCATTGTTCTTCTGTTACAGGCCCAGCAGAATCATGCCGTATACGATCAGGGCAGGCATCCGCTTCGCCGGCACCTCCCGAAGAATCCGTCTGGACATGACCCGCGGGAAGAGATAGGCTTCTGTAATTTCCACACACCGCACAAAGCTCATTGCCGTATGGATATCCCCTTCCAGACAAAAGTAATGACCCGCATAAGCCTGGGAAATTCCCGCCATACCGGTCAAAACCGACAGCGCCCGTTCCGGCGATTTAAATATCATGGTAATCTGAGCCGGACTGGTGTTTTTTCGCCGGATCAGCCTGCCGCCGGACCAGCTCATGGTCAGTCCCGGGCCTCTGTGGCTGCACAGCAGCTTGATTGTCAGCCCGTCCTGCCAGCCTTCCATCTCCTTTTTCACCCTCCCGTCAAACCGGGCGAGGACACGAAGCCCGCGGAAGAGAAAAAACAGAATTACAGAAGAAATTCTGCTGATCAAAATATATTTCATGAAAACCCTCCTTCTGTTCCTTTGAGGTTCAAAATAAAACTGCATTTGGCATCCCTGAATGAAAGCCGCCTATTCGGCGGCAGATCTTCAGAGTAAGATTATAATAGATCAGGCAGAAAACTGCAAGAGCAGGATGGTTATTTTACGCCTGCTTTTTCGCATCAAAAGATTTCCTTTACATTTGCGCGCCTGTCATGCTACAATAGCACCAGAGTAAAATAAATGGTCGCGTGGACTCCGGTATTTGTACGCCGTGTCTACGAGGAAAGTCCGGGCTTCGCAGGGCAGGATGCCGGATAACGTCCGGTGGAGGCGACTCCAAGGCCAGTGCAACAGAAATGTACCGCCGCGGCTTATGACGCGGTAAGGTTGGAAGGGCAGTGTAAGAGACTACCGCCCGGCTGGCAACAGCCGGGGCACATGTAAACCCCATCCGAAGCAAGACCAACAGAAAGCATAAGGCGGCCCGTCTGCTTTCGGGTAGGTTGCTTGAGCCTGCCGGCAACGGCAGGCCTAGATAGATGACCATTCACGACAGAACCCGGCTTATCGTTTTGCTCCTTGTTCATCAAAACAGAGAAGTCCTCTGCTTATTGCACTGAACGATAAGCAGAGGACTTCTCTGTTTCCGGCGGTTCGTTCCTCCCGCCTTGATGGAAAGGAAAACAGCTCCCTTCTTACACTTTGAAGCAGCTTCCTCCGATAAACTCCCGGAGAATCGAATTTTTCGGTATCATCTCTGTCCCGATCCCCAGAAAATAATCCAGGAATTTCAGCAGCCGTTTCGCCTCGATATATTCCTCTGAATCCACAGGCACGCTGAACAGGAGCGGTTCCGCATAGGTTTTCAGCACCGCCAGCTCATAGATCAGGGCAGAATTGAATACCACGTCCGCATCTTCCTGATAAGGGAAAATATTGCTGTCCTCTCCCCGCCGCACTGACGGCCAGCGGGCGATGGTTTCCCTGGCATTATTCCCCCGGGTACGGGCGTCGCGCACCATCCGGCGAATCAGCCGTCCGTCCGTGGTGGGGATTCGGTTATGCTCGTCTATATTCAGCTGATTCAGCGCGCTGACATAAATCTTAAACTTGCTCTCTTTCGGCAGAGAATAAGACATCGCGTCATTTAAAGCATGGATTCCTTCAATCACCAGAATATCATCCGGCCCCAGCTTCAGCCGGTCGCCCCGGTATTCCCGCCTGCCCAGTTCAAAATTAAACACCGGCAGCTCCACGGTTTCTCCTGCCAGGAGGGCTGTCATATCCCGGTTAAAATTCTCCAGGTCAATACATTCCAGCGCCTCAAAATCATATTCGCCATTTTCATCCCTGGGCGTCAGCTCCCGGTCTACAAAGTAATTGTCTACCCCAATGGGATGGGGCCTCAGCCCGTGAGCCTTCAGCTGAACAGACAGTCTGTGGGAGGTGGTTGTTTTCCCGGAGGAAGAGGGCCCGGCCAGCATGACAAACTTGCATCCTTCCATATCCCGGATCCGGGTGGCGATATCTGCCAGCTTATGCTCCTGCAGCGCTTCCTGCACCTGAATCAGTTCATTGGCTCTGCCTGCCACAATCGCGTCATTCAGCTGGGCCACTGTCTCCACTTCCAGACGGGCCCCCCAGCGGGAAGCCTCCAGAAGGGTGGAGAATACCTTGGGAGCAGGTATAAAATCCGCTGTTTTTTTCGGATTATCCCGGTTGGGCAGCAGCAAAATCAAGCCCTCTCCATACAGCTGCAGGTCAAAATATTTCAAATACCCGCTGCTGGGCACCATATACCCGTAATAATAATCTTCAAACCCTCCCATACTGTATATATTCACCTGAGAAGAACGGCGAAAGCGAAACAGATGGGCTTTCTCCGCCATCCCGTGATTTTCAAAAATTTCCACTGCCCGCTCAGTTTTGACCGTCCGCTTGATAATCGGCTGGTCATCCCGAACCATTTCCTCCATACAGTCTTTGATTTGTTTTACAAAAGCCTCGTCCAGCCGCACCTTTCCCTTAATTTCAATATAATAGCCATGGGTAACAGAAAAATCCACCACTGCCTTTTCCACCTGTTCCCGGCCCGCCACCCGGTACAGCGCCTTTAAGAACAGCAGGATTACGCTTCTCTCATAAGCCTGCTGCCCCGGCTTATCGGCAGCCGTGATGAATTTCAGCTCCGCGTCCCGGCTTATTTCCTTAAACAGCTCTTTCAGCTTCCCATTTTCCTTTACCAGCAAAATATCATTCTCATACCTGTCCTGATACTCTGCCGCGATTTTCATAAAAGAGGTACCGGCAGGATATTCCCGCTCCTCACCTTCAATTCTGATGACAGCCATCGTCTCCTCCTTCCCGAAAGTTACACCACCCGGTACGGCATACAGAATCCATCCTCCACTATCTTTATTTCTTCTCCCAGCTGTTCCCGCAGATATCCCGCCATATGGGAAATAAAAATATGCTCCAGCCCATAATGGCCGGCATCGATTACGGTCATTCCGCATGCCGCCGCGTCAATTCCCTCATGATGGCCGATATCGCCAGTCACCAGCACCTGGGCCCCCGCGTCAAGCGCCGGCTGGATCATGGATTTCCCGGAACCGGGGGAAACGGCAATGCGGCGCAGCATGTGATCCCGCACCTGCTTCCCCTCTTCGTCTCTTCCCATTGCGGCAAATACTTTCAGGGAAGGGATCTGAAATTTTTCCTTAATCCGAATACAGAGCTGATCCAGCGTAATCTCCTGTGCCAGCCGTCCTACCTTCCCGATGCCTGCCTGTGGCTCGCCCGGCCCGTTCACCGGCTCCAGGGGCTCCCCGTCTTCTATGTACAGCATGGCGGCCGCCCTGTCCGCCATGCAGCCCGGCGCGCTGTCATAGCTGGTATGCATGGCGTAATAGCTGATTCCATGCTCGATCATGGTCAGCAGCCGTCTGCCCACAAAATCACCGTCGCTGATTTTCTTTACTGGACTGAACAAAAGAGGATGGTGGGTCAGCAGCATATTGCAGCCCGCCTCAACGGCTCCTTCGATTACCTGCTCCGTAGCGTCCAGACCGATATAGATTCCTGTCGCCTCCCTGTCCCGGCGTCCCGCCAGCAGCCCCACATTATCCCAGCTCATGGCATAAGAAGGGGGCGCCAGCCGTTCCAGCACATTGACCACTTCCTGTACATTCATTTTCTTATCCTCCATTTTATGTAATCTTTGTTGGTTCCTATTCCCACCACTGCTGCGCCCGGCTGATCGCCGCCAGGGCCTCTGCGACCTCCGCTGTCCTGGCTGCCCGGGCCGGACTGGCGCAAACCGGATCGCCAAGCTGCTGCGCGATGGCTCTGTATTTTTTCTTTTCCAGTTCCAGAAACTCCAGCAGCACCGGATTTCGTTGTTCCAGCAGCCGTCTGCCATATCTCCAGTCTGCTTCATCCCAGCTGTCCCGGCATTCTGTCCTGCCCAGGCCAGCCTGACATTCCGCCTCGCCGCCAGCCTCGCGGTATCCGCCGTTCCCTGCCTGTCTCTCCTCTGTCACAGGGCTGGCCTTTATCACCACATAATATTTTCCCTCATCCTTTACCATTGCCTCATCCCCGATCCGAAATCCAAAGCGGCAGAGGAAGCGGCGCACCTCCCCAACCTCGGACTGAGGCGACAAGATCAGGGAAGACGCTGCCCGGGCAGTTTCCATCCCTGCCTCCAGAATCCGGCAGATCAGAGGGCCTCCCATACCGGCGATCAGAATGGTATCCGCTTCCCCCGGCGCTAACCGGGACAGCCCGTCTCCCAGCCTGGTCTCAATCTGCTCTGTCAGCCCGTATTCCCGGATATGCTCCCTGGCCCGCTGCAGGGGCCCTTCTTTTACGTCCATGGCAATGGCTCTGGATACAATCCCCCGCTGTACCAGGTCAATGGGCACATAGCCGTGATCCGTCCCCACATCTGCCAGGACGGCTCCTTTTTCCACAAAACTGGCAATCACTCTCAGCCGTTTCGATAATTCCATAACTGTTTTACTCCAGAAAATCTTTTAATTTTTTACTTCTGCTGGGGTGGCGCAGCTTCCGCAGGGCCTTGGCCTCAATCTGACGGATCCGCTCCCGCGTCACATTAAAATCCCGTCCCACCTCTTCCAGCGTCCTGGCCTTCCCGTCATAAAGGCCGAACCGGAGGCACAGTACCTTCTGCTCCCTGATGCTCAGGGTATCCAGCACCTCCGACAGCTGCTCCTGGAGCAGCCGGTAGGTCGCAGCCTCCACAGGCACCTGCACCTGGCTGTCCTGGATAAAATCCACCAGGTGGCTGTCCTCCTCTTCTCCCACCGGCGTCTCCAAAGACACCGGCTCCTGGGAAATTTTCAGTATCTCCTTCACCCGTTCCGGCGGCAGCTCCAGCCGCCGGGCCAGCTCCTCTGTGGTGGGCTCCCGGCCCATTTCCTGCACCATCTGGCGGGAGGTGCGGATCAGCTTGTTAATGGTTTCCACCATGTGTACCGGGATCCGGATGGTTCTGGCCTGATCTGCGATCGCCCTGGTAATGGACTGCTTAATCCACCATGTGGCGTAGGTACTGAACTTATATCCCTTACGGTAGTCAAACTTGTCCACTGCCTTCATCAGTCCCAGGTTCCCCTCCTGAATCAGATCCAGCAGCTGCATGCCCCGGCCCATATAGTGCTTGGCGATGCTGACCACCAGGCGCAGATTACTCTCCGCCAGCTCCTTTTTCGCCTCTTCATCCCCCTGCTCGATCCGCCGGGCCAGCGCGATTTCATCCTCATAGCTGAGCAGCCGCACCTTCCCGATTTCCTTCAGATACATTTTTACCGGATCATCCATCCGGCTCCGCTCTGCCTCTGCCCCGGCATTCTCCTGATCCTGACCCGTCCCGATTTCCAGCTCTCCCTCTGTCTCCAGAGTTTCCTCTCCGTTTATCAGCTGCACCTTATGTTCTTCCAGACATTCCAATATTCTCTCAAAGTCCTTCGCGTCCAGCTCTTCTCTCTCGCAAAAATCAATCATTTCACTGTAATCCAGCATATTGTTTTTTTCTTTTGCGCTGTCCAGCAGCTGTTTCAGGCTCTGGCTCCATCCCCTGGTTTTCTGACTCATAAACGGCCGACCTCCTCTGGCTTCTGTATGGGAACGTTTGCTATAGTTTATCCCTAATCAAGAGAAATATGCAGTGTGCGCAGCTGCGCCTGCTGCTTCAGCAGCTGCTGGAGCGCGTTCAGGTCGCCGTCCTGTCTGCCGGCCTGCTCCAGGCTGTTCAGTTTCACTCTGCGTACAATATCGCTGACTGCTTTTTCTCTCTCCTCTTTGGTCGACACATCCTGCAGCGTTGTATTAAAAATCTCCGCCACCGATCTGTATTCTTCCTCCATATTAATAAAATGATTCAGTATACCGCCGGGGTTTACCCGGCCCTCCCGCAGCTGTTCAAACACCATAGCCGCCACTCTCTGATAAAGCGGGTCTGTAAAATCCTCTTCCCTGACATATGGGCTGACCTTCGGGAAAAGCGCCGGCTCACTGATCAGCCAGGTCAGCAGCAGCCGCTGAGCCCGCCGGTTCCCATCGTCCTTCTCCCCCTTCTTTTTCCGGGCCGCCGGTTCCCGGTTCCGCTCTGCCTGCCCGGGCCTGTACTGTCCCGCCTGAGACGCCACCAGCCGCTTCAGCTGTTCATACCCCATCCCGTATCGGGAGGCCACCGCTTCTATATAATTGTTTCGCTCCAGCTCCTCCCGGAACTCCAGCAGCTTCCTGGCCGTCTCATTCTGAAAGGCCGTTTTCTGTTCCGGGTCCTGAAAGTCATACTGCTTGCGCAGCACGCCGATCTCAAACAGAAAGCTGTTTTCCGCCTCGTCGATCCGTTTCTGGAAGCTTTCCGCCCCCTCTGCCTTGATAAACTCATCCGGGTCTTTGTAAGGGCGCATATTCAGCACCTTCACCGAGATCCCCGCGTCCCGCAGGATCGGGATGGCGCGCAAAGCTGCCTTTATGCCCGCCTCGTCGCTGTCATAGGTAAGAATCACCTGATTGACATATCGTTTAATCAATACGCCATGCTGCAGGGTAAATGCGGTGCCCAGAGAGGCCACCGCATTGGTGAAGCCGGCCTGATGCATGGAAATGACGTCCATATAGCCCTCACAGATCAGCAGATAGGGCTTTCGGGAGCTTCTGGCCACATTCAGCCCGTACAGGTTCCGGCTCTTGTCAAAGATCCGGGTTTCCGGAGAATTGAGATACTTGGGTGTCCCTTCCCCCATCACCCGGCCGCCGAAGCCGATCACCCGGCTGTTTACATCCATAATGGGAAACATGACCCGGTTCCAGAACTTGTCATGTCCGCCCTTTTCATCAATCCGCACCAGCCCTGACTGCGCCAGCAGGCTGTCAGAATACCCTTTGCTTTTCAGATACCGGTACAGATCATCGCCGCTGATGCAGGCATAGCCCAGGCCGAATTTTTTTATCGTTTCATCGCTGAGCTGCCGTTTTTTCAGGTATTCCATAGCATGTCCGCCCCGGCTTCCCTTCAGCTGATAGTAGAAATACCGGGCAGCTTCCTTGTTGATCTCCAGCAGCGCAGTGCGCAGGTCGGCGGCCGCTTTTTCCTCTTTTGTGGCTTCCCGTTCCGGCAGCCGGATGCCTGCCCTGTCAGCCAGCATTTTCAGCGCCTCCGGAAAGGCTGCGTTCTCATATTCCATCAAAAACGTGATCACATTCCCGCCGGCCCCGCACCCGAAGCAATAGTACATCTGCTTTTCTCTGGAAACGGAAAAAGAACCGGTTTTCTCACTGTGGAAAGGACAGAGGCCGAAATAATTGCTTCCTTTTTTGGTCAGCTTTACATACTGGGATATCACATCCACAATGTCATTGGCTGCCCGTACCTCCTCCACTACCGTATCAGGATAATACATCGCATTCATCCTCTCTATATACTTTTCCAGCCTTTTGGAATAAATAACTCTACGAATTTAGATATGGCGAAATGGTCTGTCATTCCTGCGATATAATCGCAGACAACCAGCTCCTTCGGTTCCTCGGCGCAGGCGATCCTGCGGGCATATTCCTCCGGGAGCGTTTCCCATTTTTCCATATAGAACAAAAAAAGATTATGCAGCATCTGCTTCGCCTTAGATTCCTCCGCTTTCACGATTTTACTGCGGTATACCTCACGGAACATAAAGCTGCGCAGCCCCAGCATGGCCGCCGCCGCCTCTTCCGACTGGATGATCTGTCCGGTTCCTCTGCTGTGGGTAATAATATCGTGAATCAGGTAATTCAGCCGCTCCCGCACTGAGTGGCCCAAAACTGCCGTATATTCCTCCGGCAGATCCGCTTCCGTCAGCACCCTGCCCCGTATCGCATCGTCAATGTCATGGTTGATATAAGCAATTTTATCGCAAAGCCGGACAATTTTTCCCTCCAGGGTAGACGGATTCCCGCTGGTGCCGTGGTTCAGGATACCATCCCGTACAGCCACAGTCAGATTCAGTCCCCGTCCTCCCTTTTCCAGCTTTTCTACTACCCGGATGCTCTGAACATTGTGCCGGAAGCGAAAACCGCTTCCCAGCTCCTGGAGCGCCTGATCCAGGGCGTCCTCGCCGGAATGGCCAAAGGGGGTATGCCCCAGGTCATGGCCATAGCCGATGGCCTCCGTCAGTTCTTCATTCAGCCGCAGCGCCTTGGCGATCGTCCGGGACAGCTGGGCCACCTCCAGGGTATGGGTCAGCCGGTTCCGGTAATGGTCTCCTTCTGCCGCCAGAAATACCTGGGTTTTATCCTTCATCCGGCGAAATGCCTTGCTGTGGACGATCCGGTCCCGATCCCGCTGATAGTCAGTCCGTACATCACATTTTTCCTCCTCCCGGTCCCGCACCGCATCCCGGCTGAAGGAAGCATGAGGACTGAGGATCGACATTTCCCGGTCTTCAAATAATTGACGGATTACCAATATATCCCACCACCCTTACTGTAGAAATCTGCCTTGTGCAAAGCGCAGAAAACCGCGCTGATACACAGTTATTATACTATACATCCCGGTGGGAAACAAATGAATTTTTATGAGAGGCAAAAGGCCCCGTTAATATAAACTGTCAGACAGACATAAGGCCCCATAACCCCATCTGTGGTTTGGATAGGCTGCCTCTGCCAGAGACCGTCTGGCCCCCCGCCTGAGACTGGCCCTGATCTTTTCTCCGTACAAATAAGGATCATTCTCCTGCACGATCCCCCACTCCATCATCAGCGCCGCGCTCCCTGTCACAAACGGCGCGGCAAAGGAAGTCCCTGTCACGGAGGCGTATCCCCCTCCAGGCACTGCCGTCATAATATCCACCCCCGGCGCCGCCAGATCCGGCTTTACCACCTGCGGCATCCAGGTATAGCCTCTGCCGGAAAAATCCGCATAAGCGCCGGTATAAGCATTATAAGCTCCCACCGCAATCACTTTTCTGGCCGCGGATGGAATCGTCAGCGTAGAATCCGGCGATGGATTTAAAAACCCCGTTCCCCGGTTCAGCGTAGCGGCGGAGGGCAGCCACATATCCACCCGTCCGTTCAGCACCTGCGCCGGCGCCATGCGAAGCCTCCATGTTCCGCTGTCAATATAGGCGTCCCCGGGAATCATATCAATAAAAATCTCCTGGGCTGCGCTGTAGGGACTGGGCTCCCCATAATAAATCAGCAGCTCCGTGTTGCCCATCGGATACCGCTGGGCGCCTTCATAAGGATAAAGGACGCCGGTGGAACGTCCGGAAGGATGGATCACTTCAATCGAAATCTCATCCGTAAATTCCTTCCAGATCTGGACATTCAGCGCCGGCTGGGAAGCCGATACGCCCAGCAGCACATCCTGCCTTTGCCCGCCTTTGCCCGGCTGGAAATTTACGGCCGCGTGAATCGGGCTTCCCGCCTCATTCCCCGTACCTACGCAGATTGCCATCCTCCCCAGCCCCGCGATATCATCCATATAAGATTCCAGCAGGCTGTTCCCCGAATGGCTGCCATAATTATTTCCAAAACTGATATTCACCGCCATAGGCATATTCAGCTCGATAGCCTTTCTGACCAGATAATCAATCCCCGCCATCAGCTGGGTCGTCCTGGGAAAGGAATTTTCCTCCGGCGCGCCCAGTTTTACCGCAATGATACTGCTCTCATATGCCACGCCCCGGTACTGGCCGTTCCGGGCCGCCCCGTTTCCCGCGGCGATCCCGGCTACCGCAGTGCCGTGGCCGCTCAGATCCGTCAGCGGCACTGTCTCCCGGCGCAGGCCGGCTTCCGGCTGGCTCAGGGCCCGGTTCAGCTCCTCATTGCCGTATTCCGTCCCAAAAGAATAACCCGCCGGTGGATTCCCGTAATCCGACTGCTGGTCCCAAATATATAATATGCGGCTGGTTCCGTCATTATGACAGAAATCCGGATGGGTATAGTCGATTCCTGAATCTACAATACCCACCAGCACCCCTCTGCCGCTCAGCCCCGGCAGGCCGCCCTGCACCCTGCTGATGCAGGATACCTGTTTGCCTCTGGTTACGGCAAAATAAAGGCGTTTTGGCTTTTCCACATATAAAATCTCGGGAAGCCGGGAAAGAGCGTCCACATATTCTCCAGGGATATTGAGAACAGCATAGGAACTCAGCAGCTGCTGCACCCGGGCGCCGGGAAACTGTTGCGGAATCCCGGCCAGGCTGCCGGTATATTTTACAATCAGCTCCCACCGGTCAGAATCCGGATCATAGCCTGTCATCAAAACCGGCGATTTCTCCCTCTCCTGTTCTGTGGCCTCCAGGCTCAGATTCAGAAGATTCTCATTTTTCGGGTCAGCCATAGATTGTTCTCCCTTGCGGATTTTGGTCTGTATCAGATTTATGCGCAGACAGAACGGGGTATGTATAAATTTGCACTTGTATTTCCCGGCGAACGTGCTATAATTGTAATCACGGAAGCATAGCTCAGCCGGGATGAGCGTTCGCCTCACACGCGAGAGGTCATGGGTTCGAGCCCCATTGCTTCCACTGAAAGCCGGAGAACGGAAACGTATCTCCGGCTTTTTCGCGCAGATGACGGACATGTCCGCCATGTATAAGAAGGGCCGCTGCCTGATGGCAGCGGCCCTTCTTATATTGATTCGTCAGGAATCTGCGTGTGTTTACTCTGAATTACATCATTCCGCCCATGTTGGGGTTTGCAGCGCCTACCGGTTCAGGCTCTTTGATGTTCGCCACAACTGCCTCTGTAGTCAGCAGAGTGGAAGCCACGCTGGTAGCATTCTGAAGCGCGCTTCTGGTAACCTTTGCAGGATCCAGAATGCC
>CALWQE010000071.1 GCA_944383605.1 uncultured Lachnospiraceae bacterium | reverse complement strand
CATGGACATTGTCTTATTCCCCGCAGCCTATAGAGGCGGGAGACATCTCACATCTGATATACAAAAAATATGTAACTTCAGCTGCTGCAATGCGGTTTATGTATTTATGCCTCAACCGTATGCGGTCTTCCTTCCAGTTCTTCTCTCACATAATCTGTGCCCATGATTTTTTCAACTACGCCGTCCACATCAAGACGATTTGTATTATGGCTTGTATATGCCTCATCGCCCTCTGTTGTTACCGTCCCTTCCACATAGAATTTATCATAGTTCAAGCCCCTTGCGTCAGGAGCAATCCGGTAGTAATGGCCCATATCCAAAGACCGCAGCATTTCTTCTCTTGTCACAAGTGTCTCATACAGCTTTTCCCCATGACGTGATCCGATGATCTTACACTCAGTTTCCCCGAATACTTTCATCACACCCTTCGCCAGATCCCCAATGGTGCTGGCATCTGCCTTCTGCACGAACAGATCGCCCGGTTCGGCGTGTTCAAAAGCGAATGCCACAAGGTCAACGGCTTCATCCAGGTTCATGAGGAACCTTGTCATATTCGGATCAGTAATGGTGATGGGCGCTTTTCTCTTGATCTGATCGATGAAAAGCGGAATCACAGAGCCGCGGGAACACATAACGTTTCCATATCGAGTACATGCCAGTACTGTACCGCCACGTTCAAAGGCCTTCTGCGCCCTGGCCTGTACCACCTTCTCTCCCACGGCCTTGCTCATGCCCATGGTATTGATGGGATATGCCGCTTTATCGGTGGACAGGAAAACTACACGCTCTACATGGTTCTCCACCGCAGCAGTGATTACGTTATCAGTCCCGATGATGTTTGTCCTGACAGCTTCCATTGGGAAAAATTCACAGGACGGTACTTCTTTTAAAGCCGCAGCGTGGAAGACATAATTTGCTCCGTACATCACGTCACGGACAGAGTCCACGTTTCGGACATCGCCCACATAAAACTGCACCTTTCCGGCGTAGTCCGGATACTGTGCCTGCAGCGTATGCCGCATCCAGTCCTGCTTTTTTTCGTCACGGCTGATGATGCGGATTTCTCCGATGTCGGTGGTCAGGAAATGTTTTAAGACAGTGGAACCAAAGGAGCCGGTTCCGCCGGTGATTACCAGTGTTTTGTTTTTGAATGCTTCTGTTATTTGCATGTTATTGTGCATTGTTATAATTTCCTCCCATTATCCAACCAAGGCTGATAATCTTTCCCTTCTAAATATATCCGGTATTCTCTCACACGCGTGTCCATCGCCATAAGGATTGCAGGCATGAGACATGTTCTCATATTCGTCTTTGTTCTCTAGTAGAAGCTTAAAAGTCCTATAAATTGTTTCTTCATCCGTACCAACTAGTTTGAGTGTCCCAGCATTCACCCCTTCCGGACGCTCTGTAGTATCCCGCATCACAAGAACTGGTACTCCATAACTGGGACACTCTTCTTGGATTCCGCCCGAGTCGGTCAAACACAGAAAGCTCCTGGCTTCAAAGTTATGGCAGTCAAATACCTCTATCGGTTCTATAATATGAATCTGATCACAATCGCCCAGTTCTTCTTCTGCAGCCTGACGCACTACAGGATTCATATGAATCGGATAAATTGCCTTACATTCCGGGTGTTCATCCAACACACGCCGGATAGCACGGAACATATTGTGCATTGGCTTGCCTAGGTTTTCACGCCTGTGGGCTGTTATAAAAATTAGCTTTTCTTCTCCCACCTAGTCAAGTTCTGGATGAATATAGTCCTTCTTCACCGTATGCTGCATAGCATCGATAACGGTATTTCCAGTTATGTAGATGCTCCCTGGATCCTTGCCTTCTTTGATAAGATGGTCTGCTGCAAGCTGTGTGGGAGCGAAGTTATACTTAGAAATTATTCCCACAGCTTGCCTATTAAATTCTTCCGGATATGGAGAATAGATATTATAGGTACGAAGTCCGGCTTCCACATGTCCTACTGGTATTTGAAGATAGAAACACGCAAGAGCCGTCACAAAGGTAGTGCTTGTATCTCCATGCACAAGAACCACATCCGGCTTTGCCTTTTCAAGCACCGATTTAATCCCGTTAAGGATATTCGTGGTAATATCGAACAGCGTCTGTCGCTCTTTCATAATATCAAGATCATAATCCGGGACAACATTGAAAGTATCCAGTACCTGATCCAACATCTGACGGTGCTGCGCCGTGACGCAGACTATTGTCTCCAAGCCGGAACGTTTTTTCAGTTCATTTACAAGCGGGCACATTTTTATTGCTTCCGGCCTTGTGCCAAAGACCAACATCACTTTTTTCATCTATTTGTCATCCTCTTTTTTATAAAAATCGTTATCCTGTCAGAAAACCTTATAAGTATTATCCCAGTTGTTGTCATAAAATAAATGAGCCCACACCATTTAGAAATCCTAAAGGAGTCAGCCTCATCACACTCAGTGATCCGAGAATAAATATATGATGTGTTAGGTAAATCCCATACGAATACTTATCAGTAGAGTCTAGGAAGCATCGTATAAGGATGTTTTTGAAATCCAGCCTTAAAAAAAACATAACCGCCGCTGTTGCGACAACACTTTTAAAATAATCCAGCACAATTCCTGATATATCGTAGTATCCTAATGAGTCACTCACATACATCATGAAGTAAAACGCCAAACTGACGCCAAAGAAAATGCTGTCCCCCCCCCCACGGGTTTTTGAGCAGTTTTATTTGAGACTATGAAATATCCCAGAATATAAGGAAGGAGTGATGTTGTGGCTTGACTCATTCCACCCAGAGAGTACGTCACCTGAAGGGATATAATGGTCGATGCTAGAAAAATACATTTCCTGAATAAAGTCTTTTTTCCTTCCTGTCTGAACATCCACTGCAATACAGGCGTGATCAAATAGCAAAATAGGATATACGATATATACCACAGATGCCCACAATTTTGCACTGTATATCCATACCATTGTAAGCAAAAAACTGAGGATATAAGCCCCTTTATTGCTATGTTTTCTCCCTGAATAAGATTCACAATAATGATTACTGTCAACATTACATAGTACGGACCTACTCGTAGTTACAACTCCACCCTCCCTCATGCATAAAAGCCCTTCCAACGCGGCAATCAGCAAATCATGAAGCGATACCAATAAACACTTCCCAGATACTAAAGCAGCAAAATCAAGACTCTGAGAATATCCCTTCAAAAAATTCATAAAAAAATGGAAAAAAATCTCACAAGCAGTAGTAAGATGATCAAATTTTTGTTATACTCAAGCCAGAAGTACCAAAGCTGAATGCCGGCAGAAGAAAGAAATACGCCGGGCTGGTTTTTGATGTTTTTGCAAGAGGAAGCAAGAGGAGACAAGTATGGAGAAATCTAAAAAGTATACGCTTAAAATATATCTTCCGGGAACCGCCCGGTCTGTTTACAGAGTTCTGGCAATTTCAGGAAATGATACGCTGGAGAAGCTGTGCACCGCGATTTTGGAGGCTTTCGATTTCAGCGATGAGCATTTATATGAATTTTGCATGGACAATAAAATGTATGGTGAGGACAGCTATTACAGATGTCCGGAGGAAGGGCAGCGCTCTGCTGATATTGCACTGGATCAGCTGCATCTGGCAAAGGGGCAGAATTTTTCTCTTCACTATGATTTTGGGGATGACTGGATGTTTACAATCCATGTTCAGAAGATTGAAAATGTGGAAGGCTATGCCAAACCGTCTGTGCTGAAAAGCATGGGATATGTCTGTCAGTATCCTGACTGGGATGATGAGGAAGGGGCGTTGGGAGTTACCAGAAAGGAACCGGATGACGGCGCAGATCGTGAAGCTGTCGAGCAGGAAATAGATGGAGCGTTAGAGGGGGAAGGGATCAATTTCGAGAAGATCCGTCAGGAAAACGACCGGTATCTGGAAATATTTGAACAGGACTTAACCGCAGCAGGGCTGAAGGAGAAGACGATCGGGAGACATTGGAGAAATGTGGAATTTTATCTGAATCAGTTCCTTCTATATTATAGTGGACGGGAAATGAAGGACGGCTTATGGGCGATTGATGAATATCTCGGGGAATTTTTTATCCGCAGATGCATGTGGTCTACGCCGGCAACGATAAAATCCACTGCGGCGAGCATTAAAAAATTTTATAAATCCATGGCGGATCACGAAGAAATTGACCAGGCAGATTATAAAGAATTGTGCGAGGAGATACGGGACAGCATGGAAGTATGGCAGGAGCTGTGCGCTTCATACAATGATACGGACGTAATCAACCCGTTTGCTTTCTTCTAACCGAAGCAGAGAAGCTCCCTGTTTCCTCGATCAGGATTGTTCCGATGATCGAGACTACTCTGAAATAGGAGTGACATGGCTGCCATACATTTTTGGCAGCCATGTATGTTAAAATGACAGGAACAGAAATGTTTTCAGGCGGAACGCGGAAAATTCCCCCCGGCTGCTGAAAGCTCAGCCTGCACTGCATCTTTCAGCGGCTCAGTCGGGCGTAAGTGCTTTTGAATCGCCGGTATCTGTATCGCTGGTGTCCAGATCACAGGTGTTCGAACCGCCGGTGTCCGAATCACAGGCGTCCGAACCGCCGGTGTCCGAATCACAGACATCCGAACCTCCGGCATCCGAATCGCCGGCATCTGAACGGTTCAAATCAGAAAAATCTGCGGCGCCGCTGCCATTTGCCTCTTCTGAACTGCTGCCGGCGCCGGATGCTAGTAGGAGCTGGTCGGCATCCAGGCCGTCTTCGCAGGCACGTCTGTGGAGATTGAGTATTTCCTCAACTTGTTCTGCGAAGAATGCCAGATCCAGAAGCTCTTCTTCCGTCATTTCGCGAATCTCTTCCGCTGTCAGGCCGAGAGGCGGACAATTTATAAATTGTGTGCGTAACTGTTCTATATTTTTCTCCATAAGCTCCCTTCTTTCTGTGTTAAAGTCCAGAACTTTTCTGCCCTGGCGCGGGATATGGTGTTTCAATTCTATTGTATCATGACGGGGAATAATCGGGAAACGGAAATCTGCGTTTTGCCTGAAAAGTTGGGAATCGTTTAGCCATGCAGAAAATAAAAAAGAATCCTGCTTTGCAGGATTCTCCGCCTGCGGAGCATTTTTGTTTCATAGGGAACGCAGTTTCCTACGAAATGACAGGCCGTACACACTTGTGTGCCAGGGACTGTATTTTCATTTTCTGAGAAGCGGGGAACGCACATCAGCCACAGACAGGAGCTGCGCAGCAGCGGATAGCCTGCGAAGGCTGAGCGGTTCTTTTGGGAACATCCCGGGGAAAAGAGGTATGTTAAGATAGAATAGATTCAGAACAGATGCTATAATGGAGTCAGATAAAGGAAATATTCAGGTAAGCTGCCGCAAAATGCGGGTTGAGTCCGGGAAAGCTTTCCGGTGTCAGATACGCGGAAACTGCGGTGAAATATGAGCAGCCTGAAAGCATCTGTGGTCTGCATAACTGTCAGTCATGTGACGCTGGCAGCAAAACGAGGAGGTATGTGGAATGAGTAAGAAAGTAGATCAGCTACGGCAGAAGCTGCTGAAAAATCCGCCCAGGGGCATGACAGCCAAAGAGATTCGAAATATGAGCGATGAGGCGATTCTGGATATGGATTACTTTATTCGGAAAGTGCATGATTTTAAATTGGAGGACGATCTTGGGGATGAGCTCGATGACGGCTACGGCCATCGCTCTGACAGAGAGGATGATTACAGCGGAGAATACGGCGGCGGATATGATGATGGGGACGAATATGACAGGTATGAGGATTACTGATCTTTTTCCGCCGGAGGATATGGCATAATGTTCACGAAGTGAACATTATGCCCGCGCTGATTCGCGCTGACCAGCGGGAAGCATATACCATAGCGAATCATGAGCATCCCCCCGGAGGGAATATATCCGGCGGATAATATATCTGGAGGATATGGTACAATACCGGAAAACATTGGCTGGAATCCTTCGCCGAAAATATGCGGGGAGGTTTGATGGAATGGATAGAACGGGAAATACAGAGGAAAAAATCCTGCGGACAGCGGTTTACTGTCGTGTCTCTACAGCATCGGATCTGCAGGATGGCTCTTACGAAGCACAGATTCGCTATTACAGACAGCTGGTAGAAGAGCATCCCGGATTGGTTCTGGAGGGGATTTACGGCGATCTGGGCAAGAGCGGGCGGTATATGGAAAACAGGCCGGGGTTTCTGGAAATGCTGCTGGCCTGTGAGGAAGGGCGGGTTGACCTGATCCTGACCAAGTCTGTGTCCCGGTTTGCCAGAAATATGGCGGACTGTGTGTCGGTGGTTCGCCGGCTGGGGGAGCTGGGAGTGACGGTTCATTTTGAAAAGGAAGGATTTACTGCCGGCAGCTCTTCCGGCGAGCTGCTGCTGGGGATTCTGGCGGCTATCGCGCAGGAGGAGAGCGTTAGCCTGAGCCAGAATATACGGTGGGCGAAGGCGCGGCGAAATGCCATGGGCCGGCCCAGTGAGCCGGTCAGTTATGGATACCGCCGTCTGAAGCCGGGATGGGAGTGGGCAGTGGAAGAGCAGGAGGCCCGGCGGGTGCGGCTGGCTTTCCAGATGGCCTGCTCTGGCTGTGATTACGGGGAAATCAGGACGGCGCTTCAGGAGATGGAAGAGCGGGAGCAGACCGGGAAGCGGTGGCGTCAGACGCCGGTAACGTATATGCTGACGAATGTCAGCTATACCGGAGATTATCTGACCAATAAATCCTGCCTGATAACCGGGCGAAAAGGCGGGCGGCAGGTACAAAACGAGGGACTGGCAGACCAGTATCTGATCCGGGATCACCATCCGCCGCTGGTCAGCCGCCGGGTTTTCCAGCTGACAGGGGAGCTGGTGCGGCGCAGGCTTCTTTATACCAGAAAGGTGCATTTTTCTGAGGCGGACAGGCAGCTCCTGCTGGAGGGGCGCCGGCTTGCAGACCGGGAGTGGGGCGCTCCGGTGGAAACGGACAGAAGGGGGCGGAGGCAGATTGAAGGTTGAAAAGATATTTTACCGGCAGCAGGAGGCTTCCGGTTCCGGCGGGCAGGAGAAAAAACGCAGGAGGGTGGCCGCTTACTGCCGTGTCTCTGGAGACGGAGAGGGGCAGGCCTCCAGTTTTGCCATCCAGGTACAGTCCTATACAGAGAAAATTTCCGCTCATCCCGGCTGGGAGCTGGCGGGAATTTACGCGGATGACGGCATTACCGGAACCAGCGTAAAGAACAGAAAGGAATTTCTGCGGATGATCGCGGACTGCGAGGCAGGAAAGATTGATTATATTGTCACCAAGTCTATTTCCCGGTTTGCCCGGAATACACTGGAATGTCTTTCCTATATCCGCCGCCTGCAGCAGATGGGAGTGGAGCTGCTGTTTGAGAAAGAGGGGATCGATACCGGTACGGCCTTCTCAGAAATGCTGCTGACTGTTCTGGCCGCCTTTGCGCAGGAGGAGAGCCGGTCCATTTCAGAAAATCTGAAATGGGGTATTCGAAAACGGTTTGAAGCAGGCATTGACCGCTGGGCGGCTCTGTATGGCTATGAGAAAAATGAAAATGGGCCTTATCAGCCGGTGGCGCAGGAGGCGGCGGTAGTGGAAGAGATTTTCCGGATGTATGACCGGGGGCGCACGATCTCGGAGATCGCCGGACGCCTGACAGACCGCGGGATACCAAGCCCCGGGGGCAAGGCCCGGTGGTCGCCCTCGGCGGTACACACCATACTGAAAAATGAAAAGTATGTGGGGGATGTGCGGATGCAGAAGCGGTATACGGTAGATCACATCAGCCACAGGGAGGTGGTGAATGACTGTACGAGGGTGCCGGGATATTATATTCGGGATCACCACACGCCGCTGGTTAGCAGAAAGCTGTTCGAGAGAACCGGGTTGATTCGGGAAATGCGGGGACAGGGCGGCGGGGCTTCGGGAAAGCCCGGACATACGGTACAGTATCCATTCGGCAGGCTGCTGGCCTGCCCTTATTGCGGAAGTGTACTGGCCCAGAGGAAGCTGGCGGTGCAGAAGGGACGGCGGGCCTGGCTGTGCGTCCATGGCTGCCGCGGCTTCGCCATTCCCTCCAGGGCGGCGGAAGCGGGAATGCTGGCCTGCTATAACCGTATTGGCGAAGAGGAAATCGGGCGGCTGACAGACGCGGCAGGGCCGGAGGGAGAAAAGATGGCGCGGATGAAAAGGGAATCCCCGGTATTTCACCGGGTGGATTATTTTTGGCTGGATGAGCTGGTGGAACAGATTGCGCTTGGCTGCCCCGGCAGGGCTTTCGGGGAAGCGCCGGATGGCTGTACCATGACAGTGACATGGAAATGCGGCCTGCGCACCACAGCGGATACGGGCATTTGCCGGAAACAGGATATGCCGGCCTATCTGGCCGGTCTGTATCGGGATTGGATGGAGCGGCAGGCGTGTCAGGAGGGAGGAAAGGATGGGCGGTTCTGACAGAGAGGAAGAGAAAAGGATTGTTTTTATTCCGCGCCAGCGGGACAGGAGACGGAAGCGGGCTGCGGCCTACTGCCGGGTTTCCACCGGGATGGATGCGCAGGAGGACAGTCTGGAGGCTCAGATCCGCTACTATACTGACTACATCCGCAGCAGCCCGGAATGGGAATTTGCCGGTATTTACTTTGATGTAAAGAGCGCAGCCAGGGCGGAAAACCGTCCCGGATTTCAGGCCCTCCTTCGGGACGCCGCGGCAGGGCGGGCGGATGTGATTCTGGTGAAATCGATTTCCCGGTTTGCCCGGAATATGGTAGACTGCCAGCGGACGGTGCAGATGCTTCGGGAAAATGGGGTAGATGTGATCTTCAGCCGTGAGAGAATCCATACCGGCGCGCCGGGAAGCTCTATGCTGCTGTCTTTGCTGGCGGCCATCGCCCAGGATGAAAGCCGGAGGATTTCGGAAAATATGGAGTGGTCCTGTCTCCAGCGGATGCGGCGGGGCCAGTTCTGTTTTGGCAGCGGCCAGATCCTGGGGTATGATACGGTAGAGGGAAAGCTGACGTCCAATGAGGACGCCTGGATCGTGAAGCTGGTTTTTCAGATGTTTGTAAAGGGCTGCCGGTACCGGGAAATCTCCGAGGCAGTGGAGGCCGCCGGGGGCAGAAGCATCCGGGGCAACCGGCTGTCCAGCGCGGCGATCCTGCGTATCCTGCGCAATGAGACATATATGGGAGATAAGCTGCTCCAGAAGCAGCCGCCGAAAAATTATCTTACCAGACAGCCCCGGGCCGGGGAGCCTTATGAGAGCCGGTATCTGACGGATGACCATGAAGCCATCGTAGACCGGGAAACCTGGCAGCGGGCCGGACAGATACTGGAAGAGCGGCGCAGGCGGCGGGAGGAGAAGCGGTTGGGCGGCAAATGTTCAAATCAGTCCTGATGGCGCGGCAGGCGGGTGGGGAAGAGAGAATGATGGAAACCGGGGAATCACCCTGGAAACGGGCAGTTGTCAAAGGGTAGAGATTCTGTTATAATGTTTGCGTTACAGTATCTGAAGAAGATGAAAACAAAAAAGCTTGTTTCGCATAAAATGAGAGAGGAGTTATTATGTGTGGAATTGTAGGATATACCGGCGACTGCCAGGCGGCGCCGATTCTGCTGGACGGTCTGTCCAAGCTGGAATACCGGGGCTATGATTCGGCTGGTATCGCAGTCCGGAATAACGAGGAGAAGGTGGAGATCGTCAAGGCGAAGGGGCGGCTGAAGATTCTGGAGGAAAAGACCAATAATGGCGCCGCTGTGCCCGGTACCTGCGGTATCGGCCATACACGCTGGGCGACTCACGGAGAGCCTTCTGAGATTAACGCCCATCCCCACGCTTCCCAGGACATGGAAGTGGTAGCCGTACATAACGGCATTATCGAAAACTACCAGGAACTGAAGGATAAGCTGACCCGTAAGGGATATACCTTTTACTCCGGGACGGATACAGAGGTAGCGGTTAAGCTGATCGACTATTATTATAAAAAATATAAGGTAGGCCCCATCGATGCCCTGGCGAAATCCATGGTTCGGATCCGGGGTTCCTATGCCCTGGCGGTAATGTTTAAGGATTTTCCCGGAGAAATCTATGTGGCCCGGAAAGACAGCCCCATGATTATCGGCGTTACGGACGGAGCCTCCTATGTGGCGTCTGACGTACCGGCAATTTTGAAATATACCCGGAATGTCTACTATATCGGAAATCTGGAGATGGCCCGCCTGACCAAAGGCGCAGTGGACTTTTACAACCTGGACGGGGAGATCATCCAGAAGGAGCTGACAGAAATCAAATGGGATGCGGAAGCTGCGGAAAAGGGCGGCTTTGAGCATTTCATGATGAAGGAAATCCATGAGCAGCCCAAGGCGGTGGAGGATACGATCCGTTCCGTATATCAGAATGGAAAACTGGATTTTTCTGCTGTAGGGCTGACAGATGAAATCATTCAGGCAATCAGCCAGATTTATATTGTGGCCTGCGGTTCTGCTTACCATGCCGGAGTAGTGGCCCAGTATGTGATAGAGGATCTGGCGAAAATTCCGGTGCGGGTGGAGCTGGCTTCAGAATTTCGCTACCGCTGCCTGCCTCTGGATCATGACGGCCTGGTGGTAGTCATCAGCCAGAGCGGTGAGACGGCGGACAGTCTGGCGGCTTTGCGCAAGGCTAAGGATGAGGGCATCCGGACGCTGGCTGTCGTCAATGTGGTGGGCAGCTCCATTGCCAGAGAGGCAGACCATGTGTTTTATACCCTGGCCGGCCCGGAGATCGCGGTGGCAACGACAAAGGCTTACAGCACCCAGTTAATCTCCGGATATCTGATGGCGATTCATTTCGGTATGGTTCGGGGAACCGTGACGGCGGAAGATGGCGAGAGGCTGATGAAGGAAATGGAAACCATTCCGGAAAAGATCGAGCGGATCCTGGATGACAAGGAACGGCTGCAATGGTTTTCAGCCAAGTTTGCCAATGCCCATGATATCTTTTTCATTGGCAGGGGAATTGATTATGCCGTTTCCCTGGAGGGCAGCCTGAAAATGAAGGAGATCAGCTACATTCATTCAGAAGCCTACGCTGCGGGAGAGCTGAAGCATGGCACCATCTCTCTGATTGAGGACGGTACGCTGGTAATCGGCGTGCTGACCCAGAATGAGCTGTTTGAGAAAACGGTCAGCAACATGGTAGAGGTGAAGAGCCGGGGGGCTTATCTGATGGGACTGACCTCCTATGGCAATTACAATGTGGAAGACTGCGTCAACTTCACAGTTTACATTCCCAGGACAGATTCCCACTTTACCGCATCTCTGGCAGTAGTCCCTCTCCAGCTGCTGGGGTATTATGTATCCCTGGCCAGAGGGCTGGATGTGGATAAGCCGAGGAACCTGGCTAAAAGTGTGACGGTAGAATAAGAAACACATCATAGGCATTGTTTTCGCGAGCTGATGCGGCCCGGACGCTTCCCCGCAGGGTACAGGGAAGCTGGATATTCACCGGCGTTTTCATTCCTTCACATAGCCTGCCAACAGGAAAAGGAGCTGCCGGGGAAAAGGGCGCGCAAACAATTCAGGGCTGTTCTGAGGCGGATGTGAGATCCAGTCCCTAGAAAGCACTTAGCGAAGAGGCCGCTGCCGATGAGCTTAGTGCGTCTTGGGACTTAGCTCACAGGAGCCGGTAGCCCGTTTGCGCGCCCTTTTCCCCGGCAGCTCCTTTTCCGTCCGGATGTGCAAAGTCCCCGAACGCAAACGTATACCGCAGGCATTTCCGAAGAGATGCCTGCGGCCGCGCATAACGTTTTATTTGACTACGAAATTCACAATCTTATTGGGCACATAAATTTCCTTCACCAGATTTTTTCCGGCCAGCAGTCCGGCGATTTTTTCGTTGGCCTTGGCTGCTGCCAGCACGTCTTCCTTGGCGCTTCCGGTGGGGACGGTGACGGTGCTTCTGGGTTTTCCGTTGACCTGGATACCGATTTCTACAGTCTGGTCTACGGTTTTTGCTTCATCGTAAGCAGGCCATTCCGCCACGGAGAGGAAGCCCTGGCCGCCCATGGTTTCCCACATTTCCTCGCACAGATGAGGCGCGAAGGGGCAGAGCAGCTTCAGATAAGCGGTCAGCTGAGCCCGGCCGATCTTTCCGGCGTCATATACGGTGTTCAGAAATGCCATCAGGCTGGCGATGCCGGTATTAAATTTCATTTCCTCAATGTCGTTCGTTACTTTTTTGATGGTTTTATGAAGCGGCCCTTCCAGTGCGGGCACATCCTCTTCGGCCATCAGGTCTGACAGGCCGGCTACACGCTCCAGGAACCGCTTGCAGCCTTTTACGGAGCTGTCGTTCCAGGGAGTGGCCGCACCGTAGTCGCCCATAAACAGCACATAGGTGCGCAGGGTGTCGGCGCCATATTCATCTACAATGTCCAGGGGGTCTACCACATTTCCCTTGGATTTGCTCATTTTATCTCCATCCGGCCCCAGGATCAGACCCTGAGCGGTTCTCTTCGCATAGGGTTCCGGTGTGTTGACTACGCCGATATCATAGAGGAAGCGGTGCCAGAACCGGGAGTAAATCATATGTCTGGTCACATGCTCCATGCCGCCGTTGTACCAGTCTACCGGCATCCAGTATTCCAGCTTCTTCCGGTCAGCCAGAGCCTGGTCATTGTGTGGATCGATATAGCGCAGGAAATACCAGGAGGAGCCTGCCCACTGGGGCATGGTATCGGTCTCCCGTTTTGCTGCCGCGCCGCATTTGGGGCAGGTGCAGTTGACGAAGGAGTCGATTTTTGCCAGAGGGGATTCGCCGTCCTCACCCGCTTCGAAATGCTCTACATCAGGCAGCCGCAGAGGCAGTTCCTCGTAAGGTACGGGAACCATGCCGCAGTGAGGGCAGTGGATGATCGGGATAGGCTCGCCCCAGTACCGCTGGCGGTTAAATGCCCAGTCTTTCATCTTATACTGAACGCCGGGACGGCCGATGCCCTTTTTCACCAGCTCTTCATTCATCCGGGCGATAGAGTCTTTTTTGTTGGTATAGCCGTTCAGGAAATCGGAATTGACCATTTCCCCGTCCCCGGCGTAGGCTTCCTTGGAAATATCGCCGCCTTTGATTACCTCAATTATGTCGATGCCGAATTTCTTCGCAAATTCATAGTCTCTCTGGTCATGGGCGGGAACGGCCATGATTGCGCCGGTGCCGTAGCCCATCATAACATAATCGGCGATATAAATGGGGATGGCTGTGCCGTTTACAGGATTGACTGCACGCAGCCCTTTGATTTCCACTCCGGTTTTGTCCTTTACCAGCTGGGTACGCTCAAACTCCGTTTTTTTCGCACACTGAGCCTGGTAATCCCTGACCGCGTCCATATTTTCAATCCGATCCGCATATTTTTCAATAAGGGGATGCTCGGGCGCCATTACCATAAAGGTGACGCCAAAGAGGGTGTCGGGACGGGTGGTGTAAATTTCCAGCTTCT
>CALWQE010000070.1 GCA_944383605.1 uncultured Lachnospiraceae bacterium | reverse complement strand
CAGCATCTGGTCTTTATAGTATTCAAAAAACGCCTCTGTATGGGATATAAAAAAGCTGTGGCTCAGCATCTGTTCCGGCGGATATTTGTATTTCTGCCGGTACAGCCCGTTCTCGCTGCGAAAATCCGGTATCCCGCTCTCTGTAGATACGCCGGCTCCGCCGAAAAATACAATATTCTCGCTTTCATCCACCCATTTTTTTAACTGTTCCAATGCCTGCTCTGCCATGCGCAAACCCCCTTTTCTGTTTTTCCGATCACCCAGACCGCCGCGTTTGTTTTCTTTTATTATACAGCCGGCGGCATATTCCTTCAAGAGATTATACGGATCTTCTATTATCGGATGCCGCACATCCGTTTTCTGCCGCCGGATACCCCGCAGCTTTTCTTTACCGGATGCTGACCGCGATTTTACAATTACGGGATATTGGAATGAGCAGGGAATATGTAAAATAAAATTATAACAGACAGGCTTTCAAATAGCCGTGGGCGAGGAGGCATTATTTATGAAGAAAACCTATGTGCTGGACACCAATGTGCTGATACAGGCTCCCTATGCGATCAACTGCTTTGAGGACAATGATGTGGTGATTCCGCTGGTGGTGGTAGAAGAGCTGGATGGCCTGAAAAAGGCGGAAGGGGAGCGGGGCGCCAGCGCCCGCTCTGCCATCCGGGCGCTGGAGGAGCTGCGGCTGAAAGGAGACTTGCTGGCAGGCGTTTCCCTGCCGGGCGGAGGCATACTGCACATAGAAAAAAATTTCATCCATGTAGAGCTGCCGCCGGATCTGCTGGAAAACCGGCCAGACAACCGGATTCTCATGGTATGCCGGGGGCTGGCAGAAAACGGTTCCGGGCAGGTGATTCTGGTGACAAAGGATCTGGTTCTGCGGCTGAAGGCGCAGATAGCAGGGATTCGGGCAGAGGATTTCACCGCCGAGCAGGTCAGCATGGATGACGCCCTGTATACTGGGCGCCGTGAGGTTTATCTGCCGGAGGAGCTGGCGAAGGATTTTAAGAAAAGCGGCGTCAGCGCAGAGGCAGTATACATTGCGGATGAGGAGGGAAACCATCGGGATCTGAAGCTGACAGAAAATGAATTTCTGGTGCTTCATTTGGATCAGTCCAGCCGGAAGACATTACTGGGGCGGGTGGAAGGAAGCCGGATTGTGCCCCTGGCTTATAAAAAAAGCAAGCCTTACGGGGTGCCCCCCCGGAATGCGGGCCAGTATTTTATGCAGGAGGCGCTGATGCAGAGCGCGCAGAAAGCGCCTCTGGTCATCATCAAGGGGATGGCTGGTACGGCGAAAACCTTCTATTCTCTGGCGGTGGGGCTGGAGAAGGTGTATAACAATCCGAATGAGGAATACCGGCGCATTATGATCTGCCGCCCTAATGCCCAGTTTGATTCGGACATCGGTTATCTGCCGGGAGATGAACAGGACAAAATCGCGCCCCTGATGCGGCCGGTGGTGGATAATCTGGAGCAGCTGCTGGATTCAGATGAAAGCTGCCGTTATGAGAACGAGATCTTTCTGCGGGATAAGGTGGCGGAGGTTTTTGAGCGGGGCGTGATTCAGGCGGAAGCGCTGAATTATATCCGGGGCCGCTCCATTGTGAAAACCTATTTGATAATCGATGAGGCCCAGAATATGACGCCCAATCAGGTAAAAGGGATTATCACCAGGGCAGGACAGGGAACGAAAATCATATTGCTGGGCGATCCCCGGCAGATCGACCGCCCCTTCCTGGACGCCTATACCAATGGTCTCAGTTATGCGGCCAAGTATATGAAAGGCAGTCCGCTGTGCTGGCAGGTAACGCTTTCCGCTGATGAATGCGAACGGTCTGAGCTGGCGATGGACGCAGTGAAGCGGCTGTATGGTTAAAAAAGCAATTACGCTGATGGAAATCCCCAGGTAAAGCTGCGCTGTCAAGGCTGCGCGTTGACAGGACATATATCAGCGCCTATACTATAATCGTGTCCTGCGGCGCAGGATTTTCGCCGCAGGCATGTTTGCCGCGCCTGCCTCCCAATCCGGAAGGCTTCCGTATCCGTGTGAAAGGAGAACCGCCATGATCAGATATCTCGCCCCTTTTGAAAAAGAACAGGCCCGCCCCCTGTGGGAACAGGCATTTCCGGAGGATGACCAAATCTTTCTGGATTATTACGCCAAAACGACTCTCCCAGGCAACCGGCTGCTGGCAGAGGAGGAAAACGGACAGGTGATCGGGATGGTTCACCGCAATCCATACCAGGTACAGTCCGGGAATCGGATCTGGAACAGTGAATACATCGTGGGCGTGGCTACTGACCGCAGCCGCCGCCATCAGGGGATTATGCGCCGTCTGCTGACCAGAGCGCTGACAGACGCCGCCCGGGAGGGCCTGCCCTTTGTCTATCTGATGCCCGCCAGCGAATCGATTTACCGTCCTTTCGGCTTTGCCGCTGTCCATGCCCAGCCTGCCTGGAAGCTGACGGAAAAGGCATACCGCCGATTTCTCCATAGCCTTTCCCCCCTTCGTCTGGAGCCGCTCCGGCCTGACGATGGGGCGCAGGCGGCGGAAGCGGCGGCCTGGGCCAACCGCTCCCTGGCCGGACGGTACGGCTGCTTTGTCCGGCAGACTCCAGGACATCTGGCGCAGATCCAGGAGGAGCTGGCCATGGACGCAGGCGCAACTGTTATTGCCCGCTCCCCGGCGGACGGGAAAATCCGGCTGATGTTTTCCCAGATCCGGGAGCAGGATGGAACTGCCGCTTATGTCCGGATTTCCGGCCTGATTGAACCATCCGTTTTCCCTGCTCCTGCCGTTGGAGCGGCTGCGGCGCCGGAGATACCGCCGGCAGATCGGGAATCCCATTCCCCTGCTTCCGCGGTCAGTGCCGAATACCTTCTGCGCCCCTTCCGGCTGAAAACAACGCCCCTTATCATGGCCCGTCCGGCAGATCTGGGCGCTTTTTTAGAAATGTTTTCCGCCCATGTGCCAGCCTCCTTTTCGTTGCAGCTTCTGGTCACAGACCCGGTCTGCCCAAACAGTCCCGGCCGCTGGCTCTGGCAGTTTCACAGAGGAAAGGCCCGCGCCTGGAAACACGGTGCCACCGGCGCGGTCAATCAGGCGGGCGAGGCCGGCCAGCCCAATCCGAAACCGATTTTTGCAGTAACGGAAACCGATTGCTCCGCTTCACCGGTGACAGTTTCGGCAGACGCCCTGACCCTCTGGCTCTTCCAGGCGGCGCCCCTTGCTTTTCTCATTCAAAAAGGGGCGATCCGCTGCACGCCCTGCCAGGCAGAGCTGATGGAACAGATCGCCCCCTTTCATGGTTTCTGGGCGGATGACACCGTCTGACCGGCACAGCCGCCCAGCAGACTTTATTTTTGCACAATCCTGTATTTTTTCACCATTTCAATCGGATAATACGACTCCTTCGCCTTCCGCAGGCCAGGCAGTCCCATATCATCCTCCCGATTCACCAGCAGGGCATCGGCGAAATCATTTGCCAGAAACTGCTGGTTGATAAAAGGGTACATGCCCCGGATATCCGGGTTGGCCTTTTCGATATGAATAATCGCCATCCGCAGCTCTTTGTTGTAACTGCCGATGGTAAAAGCTTCCAGCCTGCCGTCTACGCGGATTCCGGCCATCTTCACCTGCAGGCTGCGGCACTGATCCAGAACACCGGCGATCCCTTCATATTCCATCTCCAGATGGTGCCCTCCGTCATCAGCCTTCCCCGCTTTCCAGCGATTGAGAAATTCCAGTATCTCCGCCTCATCGCAGCAGCTTAAAGTACGGTATTCATACCGCCCTTCATATTCCCGCAGGAAAGCATTGATATGGTTTTTCTTTTTATGGTAGCGTTTCCCCGGCAGCCTGCGCAGCAGATCGGCGTCATACAGATAGTCTGCGGCGTCCCGCTCCTCTGTGATTTCATACCGGTCCGGGGCCAGATCCAGGATCTCCAGCGCCGCCTCGTCAGCCAGCTCAACGGTCATTTTCATCCCCAGCTCATGATTCATATAAGCCTGCATATCCATAAAATAGTAAGGCAGATCTTCTGCCGTACACAACGGCAAACTGGCAGAAAGCTTTCCCTCCCATTCACTCAGCCATTGAACAGCCCGTCCCTCATTCAGATAATAGCGGGGGTGATAAGAATCCTTCCACAGATAACTGCTCAGAAAGGTGCTGTCGCAGGTTTTATTTGCCCGCAGGGAAAAATATCTGGACAATATGGGAATATCTTTCGCTGTCAGCTCTTTAAATTCTCTCTTCATTGCTCCCTTCCCTCTTTTTCCGGCCGCCGGCCGGCTCTCCTGCCCGTTTTGGAAACGGCAGCAGGGTTTTGCGCATACGAAAAATCAGACGCTGGTCTCATTGATACAAAAATGCGCCAACTGGAAATCCCAACTGGCGCCGATTGCGGGGGCAGGATTTGAACCTGCGGCCTTCGGGTTATGAGCCCGACGAGCTTCCGAACTGCTCCACCCCGCGGTATTGCTGTTTTTATTATAGAAGAAATCATGGAGGCTGTCAAGGCGGGCAGGAGATTCCGGATTGTGTAGCTTTGCCTGGGGAAACCTGCATGCGCCCGGCAGCTAAGGTACCGCCAAAGATGAAAATCTGGCGGGCGCATTTGGCATCCCTGAATGAATGCCGCCTATCCGGCGGCGGACTTGCAAAGTAATACAAGTCAAATCACAAAATTATATATATTTGGAAAGCAAAAGGCCTGGATTTTACATCGCCAGTAGAATCCAGGTCTTTTGAGTGTAACCATAGAGTTATAAACGCTTTATATTACTGTACTTTCTCTTTCTGATCCTTCCTTTTCATCATGGCAAAAATTCCTGCTGCCGCCATACAGGAAACAGCCAGAAGAATCATCCAGAATGCTGTGTCCGTACTGTCTCCGGTATCTGCGGAGGCTGCCATCAGATTCGTGCCCTGTACTGTACTTCCTGTTCCAGCTGCCGCTGCAGACAGCGTCATGGTTCCATTGTCCACCTTAACCGTCAGCGCAATTCCTGTTCCAGGGACAGCCGTGATTACATTGCCTGCAAAGACAAAGATATCCCCCTGCCAGATCTCGAATTTCTGGGAAGCCAGAATATTGGCATTCTGATCCTTCACATACAGGGTATGCTCGCCAAACTCTACGCCGGTAAACTGGAAGAACCCATCATCTGCTGTTACTGTGGAACGGGGCGTAGAGTGAAGCTCTACTGTCATGCCTGCCATGGGCCTGTTATTGCCGTCTACCACATAGCCTGTCAGTGTTACGGATGTTTCTGGGGTGCTGCCGGAAC
>CALWQE010000069.1 GCA_944383605.1 uncultured Lachnospiraceae bacterium | reverse complement strand
GGGAGAAGGCATGTTCCGATGCCTTTTTCCCGGCAGCTCCTTTTCCACCCGGATGCGCGAAAGAACGAAAACACATCCGGTTCATTTAAAACTCGTACATTTCTTTCAGCATGGTTTCCACATCTTTTTCTGTCACATCAACTACCGCGTTTGGCAGCAGCCGTCCGTCAGCCATGATCTGGGGAATGGCTTCTTTTACCTGCTCGAAGGTCAGCCCTAGGTCTTTCAGGGATTTGATGCCGAATGCCCGGTTGCGGTCTCTGATGGCGTCTGCGATGGCGATGCCAGGCAGGCTCTCGCCGGTGTCCAGTTTCATTTTATCAGCGATCAGCCTCAGCTCCCGCTGGATTTCCGGGCTGCCGGCTACCATCCGGATGGCCGGAGGCAGGGCCAGCGCGCAGGTGTGGCCGTGGGCGATATGGAACATGCCGCCGATGGGCTGGCCGATAGCGTGTCCCAGATGGCGCAGCGTCTCAACTCCGATAGCCAGATTGGCGCCCAGCAGCAGCTCTCCCCTGGCTTCCAGATCCTGTCCGTTTTCCAGCGCCTTCGGCAGGCTGCGCCAGATATATTCCACCGCCTGGCCGCAGAACATGTCCGAACGAGGAGAACGCATCTTCCCGGTCATGCCTTCGATGGCGTGAGCAAGGGCGTCCATGGCCGTGGTGTAGGTCAGGAAAGGCGGCAGCCCTGTGGTGAGGACTGGATCCAGCACATTCAGCACAGACAGCTTGGAGCCAAAGAAGGGCCCGCCCTTGACATTGGTTTTTGTGTTCAGCAGCGGCCCGCCTGCGGACATTTCCGCCCCTGTTCCCGCGGTAGTGGGAACAAAAATCAGCTTGATGCCGTTGACCTGTTCTTCCGGCAGGGGGACGAACATTTTTTCCTGGCATTCAGAAAAAGGAATGTCCGTACAGTACCGGTACATGGAAGCGGCTCTGGCGGTATCAATGGTGCTGCCGCCGCCGATGGCCACAAACATATCTGCGTCAAACTCTGCCGCCGCTTTTCCCAGGGCTTCTACCACATAGTCCGGGGATTCGGGTTCGATGCCGTCGAAGCAGCCCAGGGTGACGCCTTCCTGCTGCCGGATGGTCTGAAGAACAGGCTCTACGATCCCGGTGGCGTACAATCCTTTGTCATATACTGCCATTACCCGTTTTCCGCCGAATTTTTTACAATAGTTTCCGATTTCCTGAGAGGTTCCCTCGCCGAACAGGATTCTCGGCCAGGGCTCAGTCATAAAACGTCTCATGCTACCCCGCTCCCTTCTGGATATGATGCAGGCGCCGCAGAGGTCTGCGGCTGCCGGCTATTAATGAAATTATAGCATATTCAGAAAAAAGCAGCCAGTTTTTCATCTCGAATATAACAAAAACTGACAGCGGAAAGTAGAAATATTATGAAAAAGCTGGAAAATTAAAAATTAATTTTTGCATTCCGGCCTTGTGTTTTGATAGTGATTATTATAAAATAAAAGGAAGGTGGGAGTTAATACCGGAAAGTGGAGGCTGGTGGGGGCGCTCTAAAGAGCAGGCAGGTGAGAGCAGCATGAGCGAGTTTATAAGTCAATATGCCCATTCGATTGACGCCAAGGGACGCCTGATTATCCCGGCCAGGTTCAGAGAAGAGCTGGACAGCGAGGCCCGGATTACGGTGGGCCTGGATCACTGTCTCTTTCTTTTTCGGGGCGATTACTGGAAGGAACTGTCCGGGAAGCTGAACGCGATTCCCATTTCCAACCGTGACGGCCGGAAGTTCGCCCGGTTTCTGCTGTCCAACGCGGCGCCCTGCGAGCTGGACAAGCAGGGGCGGATCCTGGTGCCGCCTTTCCTGCGCAAATATGCCGGGCTGGAAAAGGACGTGATCCTGGCCGGTGTGGGCAACCGGATCGAGATCTGGGACAGCAGGACATGGATGGAAAATGTAACCTATGAAGATATGGACGAGATTGCCGCAAATATGGAGGCGCTGGGCATCTGATGGAATTTTGCCACAAACCGGTTTTACTGGAAGAATGTATTGAAAATTTAAAAATCAAGCCGGATGGGATTTATGTGGACGGCACCCTGGGAGGGGCCGGACATTCCATGGAAATCGCGAAGCGGCTGACAGACGGCGGCCTGCTGATTGGCATTGACCAGGATCAGGCGGCTATCGAGGCGGCGGGAGAACGGCTGGCTGTCTGGCCGGGCCGGTACCGGATCGTCAGAGACAACTATGTACATATGGCAGAGGCGCTGGAGGGGCTGTCTGTAAAGGGCGCGGACGGTATTCTGCTGGATCTGGGGGTATCCTCTTATCAGCTGGATACGCCGGGCCGGGGTTTTTCCTATATGGAGGACGCGCCCCTGGACATGCGTATGGATCAGCGGCAGGAGAAGACGGCCAGGGATATCGTGAATGAATATTCTGAAGGGGAGCTGTACCGGCTGATCAGAGATTTTGGAGAAGACAGGTTCGCGAAAAATATTGCGAAGCATATTGTAAAGGCCAGAGAGAAAAAAGCTGTGGAGACAACGGGCGAGCTGGCACAGCTGGTGAAGGAAGCGATTCCGGCCAGAGTCCGGGCGCAGGGAGGGCATCCGGCGAAGCGGACCTTCCAGGCGATCCGCATTGAGCTGAACCGGGAGCTGGCGGTGCTGACAGAGACGCTGGATCAGGCGGCCCGGCTGCTGAATCCGGGCGGGAGGATGTGTATCATCACCTTCCATTCTCTGGAGGACAGAATTGTAAAAACAAAATTCAGGGAGATGGAAAATCCCTGTACCTGCCCGCCGGATTTTCCGGTATGTGTATGCGGCAGGAAAAGCCTGGGAAAAGTGATTACCAGAAAACCGATCCTCCCATCGGAGGAGGAGACGGAAGAAAATCCCAGAGCCAAAAGCGCGAAGCTGAGGGTGTTTGAACGAAACGGGGAAGGAAAAGGGGGAGTGTTGTGATGGCCGGCAGCAGGCAGTACAGATCCCGGGAAAATTCCGGGCAGCAGATGAGAAACCATTATATGGACGGAAATACCGTCCGCAAAGAGCGGCAGGACTACGAGTATGTCCGCGTCCGGACCGAGCAGGAACGGAAGAGCTACCATGTGCGCAGAAACTGGGAAAAGGCCAGAACCATGACCCTTCCCTATGTACTGGGGCTGGTGGCGGCAGGCATTGTGGTGCTGCTGGTATCCGTCCAGTACCTGGAGGCCAGGAATGATATTAATGCCAGCGTCCGGACCATCAGCAATCTGGAGAGCGATCTGGAGGATCTGAAGGAAGCCAACAGCGGACTCCAGAAAAGTATTGACAGCTCTACGGATTTAAACTATATTTATCGGATTGCGACAGAAGAGATGAGGATGGTGCCGGCTGATGAAAGCCAGATCATCCGCTATGACAGAACAGAAAGTGAGTATGTAAGACAGAATGAAGACATCCCGACAGAGTAGAAGAAAACCGTTTTACCGTTATATGCAGAGAAAGCTGGTTCTGCTGTTTCTGGCAGGAACCGTGATGCTTTTTGCGCTGAGCGTGGTTTTGTTTACCATCGCGGATAATGATGAAGAATATAAGCAGATCGTGCTGAAACAGCAGTCCTATGAGAGCAGGGAAATCGCCTATGAGCGGGGTGAGATCCTGGATCGGAACGGCACTGTACTGGCAGGGAATGAAAGGGTCTATAATCTAATTTTAGACCCTAAAATTATTTTGGAAAATGACGGGGAAAACCGGGAAAGCACTGTGAATGCCCTGGTGGAATGCTACGGCTATGACCGGGAGGAGATTGAAAATATCCTGGACACCCAGCCCTCCAGCAGCTACGTCCGCTATGAGCGCCAGATGGACGAGGACAGAAAGGCCATGTTCGATACCTGGGTGGAGGAATACGAGGCGGCTCAAAAAAGCGGTGAAACAGAGGCGAAGGGCGATGTGGTGGGCGTCTGGTTTGAGGAGGAGTACAAACGGGTTTATCCTTATGACAGCCTGGCCAGCCAGGTAGTGGGCTTCGCCTCCGCTGACGGTACAAGCGGGCGGATGGGACTGGAGGCCTACTATAACAATGAATTAACCGGTGTTAATGGCCGGGAATACGGCTATTTTAACGATGACGCCACATCAGAGCGAGTGATTGAGCCGGCCCGGAACGGCTATACCCTGGTGACGACTCTGGACGCCTATGTCCAGCAGGTATGCGAAAAGTATGTCAACGAGTATAATGAGCAGGTGGGAAGCCGGAATACGGGGGTTATTGTTATGAATCCCCAGAATGGCGAGGTTCTGGCCATGGCTATGAAAAATTCCTATAATCTGAACGATCCCTCCGATATGTCCAATGCCGCTCCGATTGAGGAGCTGCTGACCATGTCCGGGACTTTTTCACAGGAAAAGATCGATCAGATGACTGAGGAAGAGAAAAAAACCAACGCCATGAATGAGATGTGGAAGAACCACTGCGTCAGCGATACCTTTGAGCCGGGTTCCACGGCGAAAACCTTTACCATCGCGGCAGCGCTGGAGGAGGGAAAGATTACCGGGAATGAAACTTATCTGTGCAATGGCGCCCTCCGGGTAGGAGGACATAATATCCACTGCCATAACCGGGCGGGCCACGGGGTGCTGACGGTAACGCAGACGCTGATGAGCTCCTGCAACGTGGGGCTGATGTATATCGCCCAGGCAGAGGGGGCGGAGGTGTTTACCAGATATCAGGAGATTTTCGGCTTCGGCCAGTCTACCGGAATCGACCTGCCCTATGAGGCGACCGCCGCCGGCCTGCTTTATTCCGCAGAAGATATGGGAGCGGCAGATCTGGCTACCAACTCCTTTGGCCAGAACTATAATGTGACCATGATCCAGATCGCGGCCGCCTACGCGTCTATCCTGAACGGCGGAAATTATTACGAGCCCCGGCTGGTAAAGCAGATTATCGATGAAGAAGGGGCGGTGGTAAAAAATATGGAGCCGGTGCTGGTGAGAAAGACCGTCAGCACTTCCACCGCGGAGTTTATGAAAAACGCCCTGTATCAGACGGTAGAGGGCGGTACCGGCCAGAAGGCGGCCATCGAAGGCTATGCCATGGGCGGAAAGACAGGTACTGCAGAGAAGCTGCCCAGAGGAAACGAGAAATATGTGGTTTCTTTCGTGGCGGACGTCCCGGCAGATTATCCGGAGGTATTCATTTATGTAGCCATTGACGAGCCAAATGTGGAAAAACAGTCTGACAGCTCCCAGGCTACGGAAATGTGCCGGAATATACTGCGGGAAATCCTCCCTTACCTGAATATTTATCCGACTGAGGAGATCGAAGGAGAGGAAACAGAGGAGACTGAGCCTGCCCAGGAGACTGACGGCGAAGAAACGCCGGAAGAGGGCGAAGCGGGCGAAGGGGAAGAGGCGGACAGCAATCCGATTACCATCATTTCTTCTGAGGAGATATATGAAGAGGGCGGTTTTACCGGAGATGGAGAGGCGGATGAGGAAAATCCTGAAGACGGAGAAAACCCGGAAGCGGACGGAGAATCCGCAGAGGGCGGCGAAAGCGGCCAGTCCGGCGAAGAAAATCCCGAGGACGGGGAAAACCCGCCTGCTGACGGGGAAGGCCAGTCTGACGGAGAAGACGCCGGAAGCGGGGAAGACCCGCCTGCCCAGGAGTAGGCAGGCGCATATGTCAGACGGCGGATTCTCCCGTACCGATTCCCAATCCCCGCGCATACGCCAGGCTGTGCTCTAATACATTATAATAATACTGAAATATGAGCGCAGCATGAACCGAACCAAAACATATCAGAGAAAGAAAATCCTGTTATTCTGCCTGATTACGGCTCTTCTTCTGGCGGCGCTGACGGTCCGGGCCTGGTATCTGATGGTGGATCAGTCAGAATATTATATCGAGCAGGCAGACCAGCTTCATCAGAGGGAGCGGTTTATTAAGGGAGCCAGAGGAAATATTTATGACGCCGCCGGCGTGCTGATTGCGGGAAACCGGACAGTCTGCACCGTCTCTGTCATCCATAACCAGATCACAGACGAAGAGGAAGTGATTCAGGTTCTGTCCAGAGAGCTGGAAATGGAGGAAGAGGAAATCCGGGAAAAGGTTGAAAAATACAGCTCCCGGGAGATTATAAAAACCAATGTAGACAAAGAGGTGGGAGATAAGATACGCCTTTACCGGCTGGACGGCGTAAAGGTGGATGAAGACTATAAGAGATATTATCCCTACGGTTCCCTGGCTTCCAAGGTGCTGGGCTTTACCGGAAGCGACAATCAGGGCATCATCGGCCTGGAGGTAAAATATGAGGAGTACCTCAAGGGTACAGACGGGATGATCCTGACGCTGACTGACGCCAGAGGGGTAGAGATTGAGCAGGCCGCAGAGGAACGGATTGAACCTGTGGCCGGAAATGACCTCCATATCAGCCTGGACGTCAACATTCAGAAATATGCGGAACAGGCGGCATATAAGGTAATGGAGGAGAAAGGGGCGAAAAGTGTCTCTGTCATTATTATGAATCCTCAGAACGGAGAGCTGTACGCCATGGTAAACGCCCCGGAATTTGACCTCAACGATCCCTTTACCCTGCCGGAGGGAACCGGGGAAGGGGTCTCTGCGGAGGAACGGCAGGATCTGCTGAATCAGATGTGGCGCAACGGCTGCATCAACGATACTTATGAGCCTGGCTCTACGTTTAAGATTATTACGATGACGGCGGGGCTGGAGACAGGGGCGGTGTCGGTCAGCGACCAGTTTTACTGTCCCGGTTACATTGTTGTGGGAGACAGGAGGATCCGGTGCCATAAAACATCCGGACACGGCGCGGAAAATTTCGTCCAGGGCGCCATGAATTCCTGCAATCCGGTGTTTATCGAGACCGGCCTCAGGCTGGGCGTAGACCGTACTTATGAATATTTCGGCAGACTGGGGCTGCTGAACAAAACAGGGGTTGACCTGCCTGGCGAGGCGGGAACCATTATGCATGACAAAGAAAAGATGGGCGAGGTGGAGCTGGCCACCGTATCCTTCGGCCAGTCCTTTCAGATTACGCCTCTGCGGCTGCTGACCACCGTCAGCTCTATTATCAACGGCGGAACCCAGATTACGCCTCATTTCGGCGTTTCTGTCCACAGCCCGGACGGCGGACAGGTGACAGTGCTGGAATATGAGGAGGAAGCAGGGGTGATTTCAGAAGAAACCAGCCGGCAGGTGAGGGAAATCCTGGAGCAGGTTGTGTCGGAGGGAACCGGCAAGAAAGCCTATCTGCCCGGCTACCGCGTGGGCGGAAAAACCGCTACCTCGGAGAAGCTGCCCAGGCGGAACGGAAAGTATATCTCTTCCTTCCTTGGCTTTGCGCCTGCAGACGATCCCCAGGTGGCAGTTCTCATTACCATTGACGAGCCGGAGGGGATTTATTATGGCGGCACAGTGGCTGCGCCGGTGGTAGCCTCCATCCTGGAAAATATACTGCCTTATCTGGGCGTTGAGCCCTCTTACACAGAGGAGGAGCTGGAAACCTACCAGATCGGCGATGCTCAGGTGCCGGATCTTATGGGCATGACGAAGGAGGAAGCCGCGGCGGCTTTAAAGGATACAGAGTTTCAGGCCCAGTATCTGGGCGAAGATGGAGTGGTGACGGATCAGTTTCCGCTGGCCGGCGAAACCATCGGAAAAACAGGGACGGTGATTCTCTATCTGGGAGAATCGTCGGACTGATAATCGAAAGGAATAAACATGGTGTTAAGATGAAGTATGATGTAATTTTGCCGATATTAATATCTTTTGGAATCAGCGCGGTGCTGTGCCCTCTGCTGATTCCATTCCTGAAGCGGCTGAAATTCGGCCAGCAGGTCCGGGAAGACGGCCCGAAGGAGCATCTGAAGAAATCCGGGACTCCTACCATGGGCGGCGTGGCGATTATCGCGGCTGTGGCAATTACCTGCCTGTTTTATATCAGGGATTATCCGAAGATCGCCCCGATCCTGTTTACAACGGTAGGGTTTGGGGTGATCGGTTTTCTGGATGATTATATTAAGATCGTCATGAAGCGGTCAGAAGGGCTGAATCCGAAGCAGAAGATGCTGGGCCAGCTGGTGGTATCCGGCATTTTCCTTTACTATTTGCTGACGTCCTCCGGCGGGAATACCAGGATGCTGATCCCGTTTTCCGGCGGCCAGTACCTGGAGCTGCCCTGGCTGATTTATATTCCGCTGTATTTTATCATCATGCTGGGAACAGACAATGGCGTAAATTTTACCGATGGGCTGGATGGCCTGTGCTCCAGTGTTACCATGCTGGTAGCGGTCTTTTTTACAGTGGTTGCCATCGGGGAAAAAAGCGGCCTGGAACCGGTGACAGGCGCTATGGCAGGCAGCCTGGTGGGCTTTCTGCTGTTTAACGTCTATCCGGCCCAGGTGTTTATGGGCGATACCGGCTCCCTGGCGCTGGGCGGCTTTGTAGTGTCCGCCGCCTTTATGCTGGAGATGCCGCTGTTTATTCCGATCGTAGGTTTTATTTATATGGCAGAGGTGATCTCTGTCATCCTTCAGGTGACATATTTCAAGAGAACCGGCGGAAAACGGCTGTTCAGGATGGCGCCGATCCATCATCATTTTGAGCTGGGCGGCTGGTCTGAAACACGGGTAGTGGCAGTGTTTTCCGTGGTAACAGGCATATTGTGCCTGACAGCGTTCCTGGGATTATAGCAAAGGGTGATAAAGGAGATGGGCGGAATGGCCGGAAAGAAGAAAAAGCGTGAAAAGGTGAGACGGTATTATGATTACAGCCTTCTGGTAACCATCGTTTTTCTGTGCTGCTTTGGACTGATTATGATTTACAGCAGCAGCTCATATATGGCCGCGCTGGAATACGCGAAGAGCGACGGCGCCGCCCACTATATGATCCGCCAGGCTCAGGCGCTGGCCCTGGGGTTTGTGGGAATGCTGATTATCTCGAAGATAGACTATCATTTTTATAAGCATTTCGCTGTGCTGGGCTATGTTGTATCCGTGGTGGTGATGATCCTGGTCAATTATACGCCTTTTGGCATTGAGCGAAACGGAAGCCGGCGGTGGTTTGGCATCCCGGGAACAAATAAGAGCTTATTTCAGCCGGCGGAGCTGGTGAAGGTGGCGCTGATTCTGGCCTTAGCCTGTGCCATCAGCTATCTGGTAAAATGGATCGACAAATTGCGGGTGGTGATCCTGCTGCTGGTTATCGCGGCGATTCCCACTTATCTGGTCATTACCAATAATCTGAGCTCCGGCATTATTATTTTCGGCATCGCCTGCGTCATGTATTTTGTGGCCAGCCGGAAGAAGCTGCGGTTTGCGGTGATTCTGGCGGTTGTGGCAGCTTTTGTCTTTGTGGTGCTGGAATTTGGGGATCAGCTGGTGTCTCTGGGTATTTTGAAGGATTATCAGCTGGAGCGTATTTATGTCTGGCAGGATCCGGGCGCTTATCCTCTGGACGGCGGATACCAGGTGCTTCAGGGGCTGTATGCCATCGGCTCAGGCGGACTGTTCGGAAAAGGGCTGGGAAACAGCCTGCAGAAGCTGGGCTTCGTGCCTGAGGCCCAGAATGATATGATTTTTTCCATTATTTGCGAGGAACTGGGGCTGTTCGGGGCAGGCTGCCTGATTATGCTGTTTCTTTTTATGATCTGGCGGTTTATGGTGATCGCCCAGAACGCGCCGGATCTGTTTGGCGGCCTTCTGGTAGTGGGGATCATGGCCCATATCGCCATTCAGGTGATCCTGAATATCGCCGTAGTGACCAATACCATCCCCAATACAGGCATTACCCTGCCCTTTATCAGCTACGGCGGTTCCTCTATCGTCTTTTTGATGGCGGAGATGGGGCTGGCCCTCAGTGTATCCAACCAGATCACTTATGAAAAATAGAAACTTATTCCTCCTTTTATCATAGGATAATATACCATTATATTTCCGGAGGTAAAGGGTTGGATAGTTTAAAAGTCCAGGGCGGATACCCTCTGCGGGGTGAGCTGAAGGTGCAGGGCTCCAAAAATACTGTTCTGCCGATTATGGCGGCGGCAGTTCTCTATAAAGGCGTCACGGTGCTGACAAATGTTCCGATGATTCAGGATGTGTACTGTATGATACACATTCTGGAGGCGGTGGGAGTGCGGATCATCTTTACGGATCACTGTCTGGCGCTCGATGCGTCAGAGGTCCGGGCGGCGGAGATCCCTCTGGAGGATGTGAAAAAAATGCGCTCCTCCATCATGCTGCTGGGCGCTTTGCTGGGCAGGCTGGGGGAAGCGGCTACCAGTTATCCGGGCGGCTGTTCCATCGGGAGCAGGCCCATTGATATCCATCTGGAATCGCTGCGGGCCATGGGAGCTGAGATCAGAGATGACGGCAGCCGGATCCGGGCATGTGCCGGAAAGCTCCATGGCGCCCGGATCGCCCTGCGTTTTCCCAGCGTGGGGGCAACAGAAAACATTCTGCTGGCGGCGGTGATGGCGGAGGGGGTAACGGTGATTGAAAACGCGGCCAGAGAGCCGGAGATCACAGAGCTGTGCCTTTTCCTCCAGAAGATGGGGGCCCGGATCGCCGGCGCGGGCACCGGAACCATCCGGATCAGAGGACAGAGTCCGCTGCGGGAAACCGGCTATCAGATTCCGGGAGACCGGATCGTGGCAGGCACATACCTGGCCGCTGCTGCCGCGGCAGGAGGAGATGTGCGGCTGACCGGCATTTATACGCCATATATGACGGCGGTTCTGGACGCCTTCCGCCGCTGCGGATGCCAGGTGTCCTGGGACAGAGAAGCCGCCTGCCTCCGTTCCGAACGCAGGATCCAGCCCCTTTCGCTGGTTTCCACCCGTCCCTATCCGGGATTCCCCACAGATATGCAGTCGCCGCTGATGGCGGTGCTGGCATATGGAGACGGGGTCAGCGTGATCGAGGAAAATATATTTGAGGGGCGGCTGGACTGCGGGATTCAGCTGCGCCGTATGGGAGCGGACATTCGGGTGGAGGGCAGCAGAGCCTGGATCAGCGGAAAAAAAGAATTATACGGCGCCTGCGTTGAGGCGGGCGACCTGCGGGCCGGAGCGGCGCTGGCCGTGGCGGCAGCCGGGGCCCAGGGCATGACCAGCATCGCCGATCCGGGACATATCCGGCGGGGCTATGAAGCCATCGACAGGGATCTGCGGATGCTGGGAGGTAAAATATGGTGGTGAACGTACTGTGGAAGAAATGAAAGAAAAGAAGCACAAAAAAAAGAAAAGAAAAAGATGGATGATCCCTGTGATATTGTTGGGCCTGCTGGCGGCGCTGCTTCTGGCCGCCGGCAATATCCAGATCCGGGAAATGTCAGTCACCGGAAATGATTTTTATACCAGCGAGGAAATCCGGGACATGCTTTTTGATACCCCGCTGAAGAGAAATTCCATTTACTGCTATCTGAACAGCAGATTCGGGGAGCAGCAGACCATACCTTTTATCGAGCGCTATCAGATTGAATTTAACAGCCTCAGTTCTGTTGAGGTGATTATATATGAGAAGAATATTATCGGCTATATTGAATATATGGGCAGCAACATGTTTTTTGACCGGGACGGCATGATCGTGGAGAGCTCTTCCCGGATCATCGAGGGCGTCCCCCTGGTTTCCGGGCTGGAAATGGATCATGTGGTTCTGTACCGGAAGCTGCCGGTGGAACGGCAGGATATCTTTGAGGAAATCCTCAATCTGACCCAGCTGTTTGAGCGCCACGGCGTCCCGGCGGAAAGAATTTATTTTGATAAAAATTACAATGCCCAGATTGATATCGGCGGCATCGCCGTCCGGCTGGGGGAAAATGAAAATATGGATCTGAAAATTGCGGAGCTGAAAAATATCCTTCCGGAGCTGGAGGGGCTGTCAGGCACGCTTTATCTGGAAGATTATCAGGAAAATGCAGTGAATACTACATATGTATTTAAAGTGAAGCATGAGGAGGAAGAACCGTAAGAAAATGGAAAGGAAAATTCAAAATACCAGTTGATTATTTCACAAAAATCAAATATGATAATATGTAAATGGTTAGCTGAAAAGGATTGACCAGTAAAATGGCAAGACGGAGGCCGGACAGCAGGAAACGGCTTTCGGGCCGGAACCGGCAGGCTCCGGCAAATCGGCGGAGTATATGGGAAAAAGGAGGGCTACCTGTGCTCGAAATCAAGATAAATGAATCGGAGAACGCCGCGAAAATTATTGTAATTGGTGTAGGCGGCGCGGGAAATAACGCAGTAAACCGTATGATTGATGAAAATATCGGCGGTGTAGAATTTGTCGGGGTAAATACGGACAGCCAGGCGCTGAAGCTGTGCAAGGCGCCGACAGCCATCCAGATCGGGGAAAAGCTGACGAAGGGACTGGGCGCCGGCGCCAAGCCGGAGATCGGCGAAAAGGCGGCGGAAGAAAACATGGAGGATCTGGAAGCGGCCATGAAAGGAGCCGATATGGTTTTTGTGACCTGCGGCATGGGAGGCGGAACCGGGACAGGCGCGGCGCCTGTAATTGCCAAGGTGGCGAAGGGAATGGGCATCCTGACCGTAGGCGTAGTGACCAAGCCGTTCCGTTTTGAGGCCAAGACCCGTATGACCAATGCGCTCAACGGCATTGATAAATTAAAGGGGAATGTGGATACGCTGATCGTGATTCCCAATGATAAGCTGCTGGAGCTGGTAGACCGGCGCACTACCATGCCGGAAGCGCTGAAGAAGGCGGACGAGGTGCTGCAGCAGGCGGTGCAGGGCATTACGGATCTGATTAATGTTCCTTCCCTGATCAACCTGGATTTCGCTGATATCCAGACGGTTATGACAGATAAGGGCGTGGCTCATATCGGCATCGGCCACGGCAAGGGCGACGACAAGGCTCTGGACGCGGTGAAGCAGGCGGTAGCCAGCCCTCTGCTGGAGACAACCATCGAGGGAGCCAGCCATGTGATTATCAATATTACCGGCGACGTAACCCTGCTGGAGGCCAGCGATGCGGCCAGCTATGTACAGGAGCTGGCAGGAGATACCGCCAATATTATTTTCGGCGCGCGGTATGACGAAGGCTTTACGGACGAGGTGACGATCACGGTAATCGCTACCGGCCTGGAAACCTACGGGGAGAACTCTCCGATGGCGAAGGCAATGGCGGATTTCCGCAAACCCAAGCAGACGGTGCCCCAGTACAGCGGGGGAACCCAGGAGCATGGGGCGGCTTCCAGCCCTACATACAGCCAGAGCCAGGTAAAGGCTCCCAAGCCTACAGTAGAAGAAAAGAGTATTAAGATTCCTACCTTCCTGACCAGACGGTAAAATGTACGGGCAGGCAGGCTGTTTTCCAAATGGTGCAAGCGGGCGCAGCCCCGTTTGCTTTCACCCGGAAGGCAGCCCGTCTGCCCGTTTTGCGCGCCGCAGACGGGAATGGTTTTGTCTTTTGCTGTCTGATCAGGCTTTTTCCTTTCTTTTTTATCACCTATCTGGGTTTTCCGCCCGTTTTTCCACGATGAAAACTGTGGATTTCTCCCCTGTTTTTTACAAAATAATCAGCCGGATTTCTTTATAATAGTACCAGTTCATGAACGGGAGTGACCGGCATGGGATATGGAACCGTATATATTGATATGGTGTTTCTGGTGAATTTTATGATGGATCTGCTGCTTTTATCACTGGTTCAGGCGGTTTTGGGCAGGGACAGCGGCTGGCGCCGCCTGTGCGGGGGCGCCCTGGCCGGAGCTGTGTGGGCCTGCCTGGCGGTGCTGACGGAACTGCCGCGGTGGATGGAAGGAGCGGGCAGCCTGGCGGCGGCGTTGGCGATGACTGCTTTTGCCTTCGGGGAAAAGCGGATGAAAGCCGTTTTTTTTATGAGCTTTTTTCTGCTGGGCCTGTCATTTTATCTGTCAGGGATGGTCAATCTGGTCTATTTCCATTCCGGCGCCGGCTACTATATGCAGGCGGGAGGGGTTCCTTCCTTTATCCTGCTGCCGGTGATTGCCGCCGGTTCCGTTTCTGTCTGGAAGGGAGCAGGGTGGTTCTGGCGTTACCAGGGAACCCAGAGGCAGCTGATGCGGGCGGCGCTGGTCTGCAGCGGGGCAGAGATTACCCTGACAGGTCTGGCGGATACGGGAAACCGGCTCTATGAACCGTATCAGGGCCGGCCTGTACATATCGCTCAGGAAGACAGCCTGCGGGGATTTCTGCCGGAGGGACAAAGATTTTTTTATGTGCCCTATCACAGTGTGGGAAATGCGCAGGGGCTGATGAAGGCGTTTACGGCGGACCGGATGATTCTGACCTGCCGTCATCGGGTATACCGGTGTGAGAAACCGGTCATTGGCCTTGCTCCCAACAGCCTGGACTGCCAGGGCCGCTACCAGCTCATCCTCCATCCGGACATTTTCTCCCGGAGGGGCTGCCGCTTCTGAAAAACTGCGGCCTCCCATGAACCGTCGTATATGGAAGATCAAATAACAGGGGGTTTTGTATGGTTATTAAAGTATCAGTACCAAGGCGTTTTCAGTTCAAAGTGATTCCCAGCTTTAAGAACATGATTCTGACGGGCCGGGGAGAGGTACACTATATCGGCGGCAGCGACATTCTGCCGGCTCCGCTGGACGCCCAGCGGGAAGCTCAGGAAATCGCCAGGCTGGGGACCGCCTGTGACCAGGAGGCCAAGTCGATGCTGATTGAGCATAATCTGCGGCTGGTTGTTTACATTGCGAAGAAATTTGACAATACCGGTATCGGCGTGGAGGATCTGATTTCCATCGGCACCATCGGCCTGATTAAGGCGATCAATACCTTTAACAGTTCGAAAAATATTAAGCTGGCCACTTATGCTTCCAGATGTATTGAAAATGAAATTCTCATGTATCTGCGAAAAAACAGCAAGACGAAAATGGAGGTGTCCATTGATGAGCCGCTGAATGTGGACTGGGACGGAAATGAGCTGCTGCTGTCCGATATCCTGGGGACGGATGAGGATGTCATTTACCGGGATATCGAGGATGAGGTGGAGAAAAAGCTGCTGAACTCGGCCATTAATACGCTGAGCGAGCGGGAAAAGACGATCGTAGAGCTGCGCTTTGGGCTGAACCGGGAGGACGGAGAGGAGATGACCCAGAAGGAAGTGGCCGATCTGCTGGGGATATCCCAGTCATACATATCCAGACTGGAAAAGAAAATTATTAAAAGACTGAAAAAAGAGATTATCCGTTTTCAGTAAAAGGCAGAAAGAGATGTCCCGAAGGGTACAGACAAAGGGGGCGGCCGTTTTTCTCAGGCCGGCCCCTTTGTCTGTACCCTTCGGGCGCTCCATACCGGTATCAGAAATGAAAACCCTCTGCTCCCCTTGCGCATCTGGAAAAAATGGGTTACAATATTTTCTGGTTACTCTGAACATCCGCCGCTGATTAGGCGGCATTCATTCAGGGATGCCCCATGCGCCCGCCGGATTTTCATCTTTGGCGGTACGTTGGCTGCCGGGCGCATACAGGTTTAGTCGCGAAAAATAAGAGACAGGAGCAAAGCTATGTATATAGATTTTCACACACATATTTTCCCTGACCGGATCGCCGCCCGGGCGGTGGCGAAGCTGGAAGGGGTATCCGGAGCCAGAGCGTGTACAGACGGCACCCTGGGAGGGCTGAAAGCCTCCATGGAAAAGAATGGAATCGGCCTTTCGGTGATTCTGCCGGTGGTGACGAAGCCGGAGCAGTTTGATTCGGTGCAGCAGTTCGCCCAGAAGGTCACAGAGGAAGAAAAAGGAATCCTATCCTTCGGCGGCGTTCATCCTCTTTCGCCCCGCTGGCGGGAGGAGATCGGACGGATTGCGGACAGCGGGCTGAAGGGAATGAAGATTCATCCGGATTATCAGGATGTCTATGTGGATGACATCCGTCTGATCCGCTGTGTGGATTATGCCATGGAACGGGGACTGACGGTGGTGCTTCACGCCGGCGTGGATATCGGCTATCCGGACATGCTCCGGTGCACGCCGCAGCGGGCGGCCAGACTGCTGGAAGCAGTGGACTGCCAGGCGGGCAGCCTGGTTTTTGCCCATATCGGCGGGCATGGGCTGTGGGATGATGTGGAGCGGTATCTGGTGGGCAGGCCGGTCTATCTGGATACCGCCCATTCCCTGGATCAGATCAGCCGGGAACAGCTGCTGCGGATTATCCGCAGCCACAGCGCGGAGCGGATCCTGTGGGCTACAGATTCTCCCTGGGCGGATCAGGGCGTATTTAAGGACTATCTGGAAGGGCTGCCGCTGACGGAACGCCAGCGGGCGCTGATTTCTCATGAAAACGCCCTCAGGCTGCTGTCAGGCGTTAAGGCGGAGAAAGTTCTGGAATATAAGGAGGCGCAATGAAAATCGGAGAAAAACAGATGTGCGCGGCAGTTTTGGCGCTGATTATGGCGATGGTTCTGGCTATCCCTCTGACGCAGCCGGCAGAACCTGCCGTGAAGGAGGCAGAAGAGGCGGCGGTCAGCCTGACGGCGGAAGCGGACCGGCCGGAGGAGGCAGAAGAGGCAGCCGGGGTGGCTGTCCGGGAAGCTGCGCCGGAGGAGACGGAAGCATATACCGGGGAACGGCCCGCCTGGATTACCAGCTTTCGGAAGCTGAATGTGCGGCAGGCGCCGGATACAGAGTCAGAAGTGCTGGGATTTTTTGAATACCGCCAGGAGATTACCGTAACCGGAGCGGATGAAAACGGCTTTTACCTGGCGTCGGGAACAGATTCCTACAGCGGCAGCCAGATCACAGGATATTGCTTCGGCGACTATCTCGCCTTTGAAGCGCCGGGAGAACCGCAGGTACAGCTGGATATCGCTTCCTATTATCAGACAGATTCCCGGTGGGCAGAGGAAAAAATCGGCTCTACAAAGAAAACCATCGGCGCCATCGGATGCACCACCACCTGCATGGCCATGTCGGAGTCCTATCTGACCCAGACAGAGGTGCTGCCCGATGCGATGGAAGACCGGCTTTGGTATGATGAAAACGGAGATATGGGCTGGCCGGACACCTATACCTGGACCACAGACGAGACCCATTACCTGGAGGTGATCTTCGGGAAGCTTCATGAAGGCATCCCGGTGCTGATCGGTGCAGAGCGGCATAACGGCAGGCCCCACTGGGTGCTGATTACCGGTTATCAGGGAGACGCGTCAGAATTTACGGAGGAGGACTTTACCATTAATGATCCGCTGACCGCCTACCGAACCAATCTGCAGCAGTTTTTGGATGAATATCCTGAATTTTATAAAATTGCATATTACACAGGCTGACAGAGGACAGCCCTGACAGGAGGAAGGTATGGAACAGGGATTTATCAGAATGGCGGCGGCCACGCCGAAGATTAAAGTGGCGGATCCTGCCTGGAACAGGGAACGGATCGAAGAGATTATCAAAGAGGGGGAGAGCCGGAAGGCAAAGGTGATGGTATTTCCGGAGCTTTGTCTGACCGGCTATACCTGCGCAGATCTGTTTTCCCAGACGGTGCTGCTGGAGGAGGCCAGGAAGCAGCTGATGATTCTGGCCGCCCGGACTGCCCAGGCGGATATGATCTGCTTTGTGGGGCTGCCCTGGGAGCATAATGGGAAGCTGTACAATGTAATGGCGGCTGTGTCCGGAGGGAAGGTGCTGGGGCTGGTTCCCAAAACCTTTATCCCCAATTATTCTGAATTTTATGAAGCCCGGCATTTTTCGCCAGGCTGGAGAAAGGCTGTGGATGTGACGGCAGCGGACAGTGCGGGAAGGACGGCGACGTTCCCCATGGGAACGGACATTTTGTTTTCCTGCCCCCAGATGCCGGGGCTGGTGATCGCTGCGGAGGTATGTGAGGATCTGTGGATGCCGGATGCGCCTGGCATCCGCCACAGCCTGGCGGGGGCAGCGGTGATCGTCAACAGCTCCGCCAGCGATGAGACTACGGGAAAGGACATCTACCGGCGCAGCCTGGTCAGCAGCCAGTCGGCAAAGCAGGTCTGCGCCTATGTATATGCCAGCGCCGGGGAAGGGGAATCCACCACCGACCTGGTATTTAGCGGCCATAACCTGATCGGGGAAAACGGAACCATCCTGGCGGAATCCCCCCGTTTCGGCCATGAGACTGCCTATGGAGACGTGGATCTGGAACGGCTCCGCAGCGAACGCAGGCGGATGACTACTTTTGAGGTCAGCCCCAGTCCGGACTACCGTAACGTCAGCTTTTCCCTGAAGCGGGAGCATCTGGAGCTGGAGCGTTTTATTGACCCCGCTCCTTTTGTGCCCGGTTCCAGGGAAGACCGGGAGCGGCGGTGCGAAGAGATTCTGACTATTCAGTCTCTGGGACTGAAAAAAAGGCTGGAGCATACCGGCTGCCAGGCAGCGGTGATCGGCATTTCCGGCGGTTTGGACTCGACCCTGGCTCTGCTGGTGACAGTGCGGGCTTTTGATATGCTTGGCCTGCCCAGGGAAAAGATCTGGGCGGTTACGATGCCATGCTTCGGAACGACAGACCGGACCTATCAGAATGCCTGCGCCCTGGTAGAGGGGCTGGGGGCTTCTCTGAAGGAGGTCAGGATCCAGGAGGCTGTCACCGTTCATTTCCGGGATATCGGCCAGGACGCCTCAGTCCGGGACGTGACCTACGAGAACAGTCAGGCCAGGGAGCGCACCCAGGTGCTGATGGATTTTGCCAACCGGATGAATGGGCTGGTGGTAGGCACCGGCGATATGTCTGAGCTGGCTCTGGGCTGGGCGACTTACAATGGCGACCACATGTCCATGTACGGCGTAAACGCCTCAGTGCCAAAAACTCTGGTGCGCCATCTGGTGCGGTATTATTCCGATACCTGCGGTGATAAGGAGCTGTCGCGGGTTCTGCTGGATATTCTGGATACTCCGGTCAGCCCGGAGCTGCTGCCGCCGGAAAACGGCGTGATTGCCCAGAAGACAGAAGATCTGGTTGGCCCTTATGAGCTTCATGATTTTTTCCTGTATTATATGCTCCGGTTCGGATACCGTCCGGCCAGAATATACCGGATGGCCCGGAAGGCTTTTCAGGGCATTTATGAAGATGAGACCATTCTGAAATGGCTGAAAGTATTTTACAGGCGGTTTTTTACCCAGCAGTTTAAGCGCTCCTGCCTGCCGGACGGCCCCAAGGTAGGCTCTGTTGCCCTTTCGCCCAGAGGGGATCTGCGGATGCCCAGCGATGCCTGCAGCAGGCTGTGGATGGAAGAACTGGAAGGTTTGTCCTGAGCGATTTTCTTTGCGGCAGCAAACTGCCGCCGTACCAAAATTTTTGTACGGCGGCAGTTTTTCAGTCTCCCTTCGCCTTCCCCAGCGCTGTCTGAATCGCCTGGATCAGCATGGTCTGGGTATATTTCATCTGTTCGGAAATGGTGATATCCTCCAGGGACTGGCTGGCGATGATCTGGCTGGTCAGGTCTTCCAGAGCCGGTTCCATCAGAGGATACATGGCATTCAGGGTGTCGTCCAGCTGGACAAAACAGATCCCGCTGATCTGATCGGCGTCTACCGTAACCGTTACGTCCACAGGCGTCCCGTTCAGGACGATAGACGCTGTATAGACGCCGGGTATGTATGAAGCGGAGGCTGCCGGTTCGGAGGCCTTCTTTTTATTTCCGGAAAACATAAAGAAAAGGAGCACTACCAGAAGAATCCCCAGTCCGATGAAAATACCGGTGTAAATCAGCTCCTTCATGCGGAGCACAAAAATTTTTGTCTGCGCGCTCATAAATCCTCCATGAAATGTTTTTCTACAGTATATGCGGCCTTCCCGCCACATATGAACAGAGGCTTTGGGCGGCCGCCTTTTGCCGGGGCAGGTAGATTTCCCGGAAAAACTGTGGTAAAATTTATTCAGGATTTTCGGGCTGATTTTAGCCGTTTTGCAGGAGGTGTCTATGTCGCTTCAGCTGATTCTGGGAAATGCCGGCTGCGGCAAATCCTATGATCTCTATACAAAAATGATCCGCCATTCGCTGGATCATCCCCATCAGAAGCATTTTATCCTGGTTCCTGAGCAGTTTACCATGGAAACGCAGAAAAACATCATTGCCCTTCATCCCAGCCACAGTACAGACACCCTGGATGTGGTCAGTTTCCAGCGTCTGGCTTACCGGGTGTTCGAGGAGATGGGGTTCCGGGGCTATACCCTGCTGGATGATATGGGAAAAAGCATGGTTCTGCGCAAGGTGGCCCAGGAGCATGAGAAGGAGTTCAGCCTGTTTGCCAGAAATCTGAAGCGGACAGGCTTTATCAGCCAGCTGAAATCGATGCTGTCAGAATTTTACCAGTATGGAATCACCCTGGATCAGATTCTGGATGTATCCGGCAGGCTGGAGGGACGGCCGCTGCTGAAATACAAGCTCCATGATCTGGCCGTGGCCTATTCCGGGTTTGCCGGGAAGCTGGGAGAGGACGCCATTACGGCGGAGGAGGTGCTGATCCGTCTGTGCGAGCTGGCGGACAGGTCGCCGATGCTGCGGGACAGTATCCTGGCGATAGACGGCTTTACCGGCTTTACGCCGGTACAGTACCGGCTGCTGTCGATTTTGATGCCGGTGGTCAGCAGGATGACGGTCACAGTTTCTATCGGCCTGGAGGAGTATGGCAGACGGCCGGAGGGCGGCCATGAGCTGTTTTATCTGAGCCGGAAAACAGTAAGCCGGCTGAAAGAGCTGGCCAGGCAGAGCGGTACGGCGGTGGAGGAGGACTGCCTGCTGGCGCCTCC
>CALWQE010000068.1 GCA_944383605.1 uncultured Lachnospiraceae bacterium | reverse complement strand
TAAGGCGCTGCCAGATTCTGCTGGTCGGCATCGTGGCTCTGGCGCTCTGCCCCGCTGTGCAATATGGCAGCCAGCTGATCGTCAACCCGGAAAACCGTGATCCCGGCTATGATTTTGTCAGCCTGTTTTCCAGCGTAATCTGGGGAAATACGCAGATTTTCCTGCCGCTCTCTCTTGTCATGACCGGCGGCTGGATGATTGACCGCGAACACACGAACGACACCATGAAAAATCTGCTGACGGTTCCGGTCTCTTACCCCGGACTGCTGGGAGGAAAGCTGATCGTCACCATCTGTCTGTCCCTGATGTTTGGAGCCTACAGCGTGGCCGTCACGGTTCTGACAGGCACGATTGCCGACCTGGACGGTCTTTCCGCCGCCGTCCTGTTACGGCAGGGCGCGCAGGTGGTTGCGGCCGCTTTCAATACCTGCCTGGTCTGCATGCCGGTGATTTTGAGTTTCGGTCAGATACGGGGAGCTTATCTTGGCGGTTCCCTTCTGACATTTTTCCTGGGGTATTGCATTCTGTGTTTCAAGAGCGGCTTCCTGCTGTCCGCATATCCGTTCTCTGCGGCGCTGATCCTCGCCGGATTTGATATGCAGGATTATAACGGCGCTACGCAGCCCCCCAGCATCTTACTGTCGCTTGCAGGCATCGCGGCGGTTCTTGTTCTGACGGCGGCGGTTCTGCTGCTTTCGCATCCCACCAGCCGTGCGGGAAAAACAAAAAAGAAAAAAGGAAGGAAAGGGCGCGGCAGGCAGCGCGCTTAAGGAGGAAAATCGATCATGAAGATAAGCAAAACAATCAGAAAAATCATAAGTTTCACCTGTGCGCTGCTTTGCGCCTGCAGCTTATCCGGCTGCTCAACGGCCATGCAGTCTCTGGCGGACGGGACTGACGCCGTTTTGAACGGGCTGGCGGATGGCGCCTACATTGTGATGAACGGACTGGCGGATGGCACCAGCCAGATACTTGATTCCTTAACAGAAACGGACGATGGCCAACTGAAAGACCATCTACTGGAAGCCTATGGGGCGCTCCTGGATGAAGCGGGTTCTACCGCGCTGACGCCGGAAGGCAGATTGAAAGGCCGCCTGGAAAAAGGCGGGGATGATTATACGGGTTCCTATGAGGCGGACTATTCGGATTTTACAGGGACAGAGCTTCTGTTCGGCGGCACCACTCTGGAACGCGAGGGCGGCAGCACCCTGAACATCACGTGCACGCTTTCCCTTGAAAACGGCAGCGCCGCAGTTTTTCTCCGCTCCGGCTCAGATGATCCCGTGGTTCTTCTCTCTGAAAGCGGCACCTACACCGGCACTGTGGAGGTGAACGGCGCAAGCACCTATATCGGCGTATGGGGCGAGCATGCGGACGGGAGCGTATCCATTGAAATCGAATGACCGCCATATCGGTTTCTCCATACGGCAGATGAACAGCAGCCCCGGAAGGATGGGGCATTTCCGATGCCCTGTCCTGCTGCTTATAATGAACAGATAATGACAGATATACGCAAGGCGATGACAGCTTCAGGAACTGGTTTTGCCCCACTGGAAATTCTCTGTTCCTGCGCCAATCTCAAAATGGTATTTTGCAATGCCCAAATCAATTCTACTGTAAAATCCCATTCCCGCCTTAGCCGACACGGTATTGCCATCCAGCGAAAAGACGAATTTTTGCTGATTCATGGCAGTGGGAGCCAGAAGAGCCGCATCAATGCCGCGGATAAACCACTCTGGTGGTGTTCCCTGGACTTTCATGACACGTTCCCTTGACTTAACGTTATGTGCCGTACCCTCTGTCTCGCCATAACCGACCGCGATGACGAGACAGACTTTTTCATCCTGGTCAAGCTGGAACACAGCCTTGCCCTTACTGTAGGTCATGGCGACCCAGCAGGTATTCAGACCCAGAGTCTGCGCGTAAAGCACGATCTTTTCTCCGTAATAGCCGCAGGTCTCCTCCAGCTCTGCAGTTTTCTTTCCAGCCATCACAATATAGTTTCTGACACCAGAAAATTTACCATAGTGTGCCATCATGCTGTCAAACGCATTCGGCTCATCCAAAACAAGTTGAATGTGCAGGCCGCTTTCCCCGTTGCACTGCGCAATCAAAGCGGATAACTTTTCTTTTACTTCACCTTCTATCGGTTTGTTTGTATAAGACCGTACCGAATGCCGGTTACGCATCGCCTGTAATAAGTCCATATAAATCTCCTTTTCGAAGGGCGTATCCTTACCCGAACGGGAAATATGCAGCTTAATCATTGTCACCACTCCTGTCTGGAACATATTTCATAAACTCACGCACATCGCTGAACAAAGTGATCAATGCACTAAGCTGGCCGGCTTCAGGGTCCAAATAATAGTAGATGCAGGTTCCTTCTTTTCTGCTTTTGACGATTCCTGCATCTCTCAGAATCTGCATATGGTGCGATACTGCCGGCCGGGAAAGACTTGTTTGCTTAGCGATATCGATCACACGATGTCCTCCGCATTCGTTTTGAAGCATGACACAGATCAGATGTTGCCTCGTCTCATCTCCGATTGCGGTCAAAACTTTATGGCACGCCTTGAACTCCCGTTCCAGACGCATGACATCTTCTATCGTATTTGGCATTTCCTCATCTCCGTCTGTTTAAGTTCCTGAACACATATTATAGCATGTCTTTGGAAAGATAACGCATCCGTAAAGAAAATCGAGATGGTTCAGATGCCCCGAAGATTACCGAAATACAATATAACAATAAAGCGTATTGCTTTTCCCGAATAGACAATCTTTTACGATCACTAAATCTTTGATACGGACTTGTGAAATTGTGGCAGGCCTGCCTTCTTAATACATTACCCTTCGCTGCGCGAATCACTCACTGGCAGCCATTCTACGGAGTCATCCACCGGATAATTTCATGACAGTTTAGCCACCCACGCCAGAACTGAATGGTCATAAATTTTTGTCTTTTCATTTCTCCATGTATCTGATAATTTTTGAACAGAAAATGCATTACCAAAATTCCATAAGCCATCCATACAGTATTTGCTCGCTAACTGCTTTATTCCAGCAGCAAAAATACCGTCGAAACACTCAAATTTTGAAATATGAAACAGAAGCCCGTAAAGGACATTTATATCTATATTGGAAAAATCCCTTAACTTAACGCCTGCATAATGAACTGTCACATCATCACTATATAACCAATTCAAATACTTCTCCTGAACACCTTTATCTATTTGCCTGGAAAGATTTGCAAATAATTCAATTAAGTATACCGAATTCAAACCAATATAGCTTCCATGAATTTGACAGCCAACTAATTTTTCAGAAATGGTATTTGTACTATATGGATCATAGGCTTTCCCTTTGAATGCCTCATTTAAAATATCTAACCACTTTTCACAATTCTTTAAATAAGCTTTATCTTCCGATGTAAAATTTGACAGCTTAGAAATAACAAATATGGGCTGTGCTGCACGATACCACTTGTTCTTTTCATAGCCATCCGGCCAAGCTATTTCATTATTCAAGATTTTTTCCATGTAAAGGCAAAGTTTGTCCACAAACTCATTGCCTCTTCTCAGTCCGAGAATATTCATAGATTCAATTGCTTTTTCTGTTTTACCATACTTTTGTTTTATTTTTGAATTTTGAAAATGAACATGTCGATATCCTTCTTCCGCATCTCGTTTGTCTCTTAGCATTTGTACATATTTGCTGGT
>CALWQE010000067.1 GCA_944383605.1 uncultured Lachnospiraceae bacterium | reverse complement strand
GGCGAATTGTTACGATAAGGAAACGTTCCCGGCAGAGTAAGCCGGAAGAAACGGCCCCGGAAGAGGATGGAAGGAAAGACCTTCATTCTCTTCCGGGGCTTTTCTTTTTGGAATATCGGGCTATGTGTGGAGAATGCTTATTTAACAGCCGCCTTTATAGATGGCGGGCAAGAAAGCTGTGTCAGATCCGGTTCCCGACTCCGAAGCCGTCTTCAATGGCGTTTCCGATTACCCGTTTGTCCACGCAGCGCAGCTTCATGGAGGCGTCGCCGGTCAGATAGATTTCCGGGATCTGGCCGTACAGTTCATCGTACAGCTTCGGGCGTCCTTTATAGCCCCGGCATACCAGGATATTGTCGCAGGCCACTTCCATGGGCTCATGGGTTTTGATATCTTCCAGAACAGCGCCTGACGGTGTGATTTCCTTTAAGTTTTTGCCCAGAAGCATTTTCACCCGGTCGCCCTGCTGGCGGATCAGGATATTCAGACGCTGCTGTCCCGGAGAACTGTTGTCGTTTCCCAGTTCCATAATGCCCATCATACCGGTGCCTCTCCGGGAGGAGAGAATGACCTGTTTTCCCTTCAGCGCCAGGCTGTAGGCCATCTCCAGATTCATGAAGCAGCCGCCCACAATCAGGACAGTGTCGCCCAGCCGGGCGGTTTCCGCCTGAGATGCGTATTCATGTACCGTCATTACATGAGGGTTGGTTTCCCGTCCCTTTACTTTGCATTCCAGCGGCTGGGCGCCGGTGGCCAGGATTACGGCGTCATAATGGCCGGCCAGGATTTTTTCTGCAGTGGCTTCTTCTTCGATTATTGTGACGTTAGACTTTTTGATCTGTGTCTGATAGTACCGGATCAGCAGCCGGATATCTCCCTTGATTGCCGGATCGAAAGCGGCCTCATGCATGGTGCCGCCCAGCTTCCGCTTTTCGTACATGGTTACTTTGTGGCCCCGTTTTGTCAGAACAAGGGCTGCTTCCATGCCGGCAGCGCCGCCGCCCACGATACAGACGTTTTTCACCCGGTCGATCGGGTTGAAATCTCTCAGGCCGCCCATATTGCACTGAGGGTTGACGGAACAGCGCAGCCCCACGGCTGCGTTGAATTTTTCGATGGTGCCGACGCAGCCCATGCAGCAGCGGATGCAGGGAGTAATATCCTCCGGGCGGTTTTCTTTTACTTTTTTTGCGTAATAAGGGTCTGCCAGAACGGGACGGCCGATGCCGATGAAGTCGCAGACGCCCTCGGACAGCGCTTTTTCTGCCAGGTCAGGGGTGGAAAAGCCGCCGTCCAGGATGATCGGGAGTTTAATGCCGGCTTCCTTAAATGCTTTTGCCGTAGGCATATAGTCGCCTCTGGGGTCGTACTGGAAGTTAATGGTGCGGACATTGTTGTTGGAACCGGCTACCAGGTGGAAGGCCACAGGCTTTACGGTTTCCAGGATTTTTGCCTGCTGGATGCTCTCCTCCAGGGTCAGGCCCTGCTCGCCGTCATATTCGTCGCCGCAGATTCTGGCAATGATCGGGTAATTTTTGCCGCATTTTCTCTGACAGGCTTCGATGATTTCTTTAAAGAAGCGGACTCTGTTTTCCGGACTTCCGCCGTATTCATCGGTGCGCTTGTTATAAGCGGGGGAACAGAACATATTGATCAGATGGCCGATGGCGCCGTGGATCTCGACTGCGTCATAGCCGGCCATTTTTGCCCGCCATGCGGCGGAGGCGAAATTTTCTTCACATTCTTTGATCTCTGCTTTGCTCATTCCCCGAATGGGAAAGGGCATTACGCCGCCCTGCAGCTCGATCATTGTGGATGGCCCGAGGGATTCCTTCTTGTCGGCCAGGGAAATCTGGTGACCGATATGGCAGAGCTGAAGCACTGCTTTCACGCCGTAGTCATGCATGATGGAAACCAGGCGGGCGTGGCCGGTGATATGGGAATTGTCCGTCATGCGCATCAGGTTGTCTTCGCCGATGCTCAAATCATCGTCAATGGCGGTACACTCCACGATAATCATACTCATGCCGCCTTTGGCGCAGTCCCGGTAAAACTGCATACCACGTTCGGTAACATAACCGTCTGTGCCGCCGTTCAGAGAGCCCATAGGCGCCATAATAATTCTGCTGGATAATTCCAGAGGCCCTATTTTTCCGGGTCTGGTTAAGAAGGGAAACAGATTTTTATTTTCCATAAAGACTTTACCTCCTCTGTTCTGATGCCATCCATCTTGATTATATAAAAAAATTGAAGAAAAAGTCAACAAGAAAATAAAAAATATTCAATTATTTTCCGTCAAATACAACAGAGGGATGTATTTGGGAAATTTTTTGTATTTTTAGGCGCGGGATTCGGCGGCGCCTCAGTATGTCTCAAATTTTTTTTCAAAATCATTCATATCGTCATACCGGGCCAGGGTAGCCAGGATTTCTTCGATCAGCTGCTTTTTGCAGGTGTAGCTTAGGTTTCCCAGCTGGTAGAAGGGCGCTTCCATCAGCTTCAGCATGAAGCCGGGATCCCAGCTGAGGTTTTTGTTCAGCGTATCGATTACCTGGGCGGTCCGGGTGGGATTATGCCGGGCAAATTCCTGAAACAGATCCCGGAAAGGATCCAGAAGAGGGTGCTCCACGGTATTATTCAGGGAAGAAAGAACCTTGCTGGGGGTAGTATTGGCCTGAATATATGACTCAGAGGAAATCAGGTGGACGAAACCGGTCAGGGAGGCGACGCCCAGCTCATCCATAAAAGCCGCGGAGGCCCGCAGAACCTGGGCGGCAGTTTCGCTGGGCATTTTTCCCCGGATATCAGGAAAGAGAGCCAGGCGGAACAGGCAGAATGCCATCACCTGGACGGTATAGTAGGTCGTGGGGAAATCAGCCTCTTCGATGACGCGGCGGACCGTCTCCTCCGGGATGACGGTCCGGACCAGCAGGCGGGTGGAACCATTATGCTCCATGGCCACATATTCATTGGGCGGGAAAGAATCGTCCATTTCAGAGTCGGCGTTGCTGTTAATCAGCTCGGACAGCTGCCTGACTGTAATATGGCGCTGTTCCATAAGAGAACCGATTTTTCGGCGTCCCTCTTCTGAAATCATAACAGGACGTTCTATCACATCATACTGGATCAGCCAGAGCTGGTCGAAAATATAATCCGGCTCCAGAAAGGAACGCAGGCATTTGACCGCATCGGGCAGTACCTTCTGGTAAAAATCTCCCCCTCCTGTGACGATGGTGAGAATCCTGGTCAGATCTTCTTCTTTGATATTTTTCACATCTCCGCTTTCCAGCTTGGAAATATAGGAATTGCTTTTGCCGATTCGGTCGGCCAGCTCCTTGGAAGGAATTTTATTCTGGGTACGCAGTGTTTTCAGCAGCAGAGCCAGCTCAGATGTTACATAAAATTTCATATAGCCTCCAAAAATGTGGGAAAATAATTTCGTACATACAATCTATCATATTATACAAAAAAGAGGGATAAAATTCAATAGAATAGTAGAAAATGAATAAACACAGTTGACAACAGAAAATAATTGAATTAACATGGTAGCAATATATGAAATACGGAACTGTATGGAAATTAATTTCCATACAAAAATATGCCATCCACCAAAACCAGAAAATAAACCGAATCTCGGTTATGTACGAAGAGGATTGCGACGATCTGCTTGATTAAAACATGGGGTGAATATTTTATGAAAAGAATATTTAAGCACCCGCTGGATATTACGGCGGACATCTTTAAGAGAGCTTTTCTGGAGAATGGGTTTCAGCTGTCGGATGACGGGGAGGCGCCGGAGCTGCTGCCCCGTGAAAAATCGGCGGAGCCTTTTCTGGTTCCCGGGGATTTCCGGGCGGAACCGATTCTGCTGGAGCATGGCAATACTCTGCGCACAGAGCAGCTGACTGCCCATCTGGCGAAAATGCGCGGGCCGCTGCCGGTAAAAAAAATAGTCTGCGGCGTAATTTATGACAAAAGAGACGGACAGCTGCCCGCCCGGCTGCGGTTGGAGGGCGTCCTGGCAGACAGAGGCGTTGCCTTCCGGGACTATCAGAAGCTGTGGGACCGGATCGCCGTGTGCGCCTATGGCATCGGGGCCTCCTGCCGGATCGAGGCGGCGGGAGCCGGCAGCTACGAACTGAAAATCGAGAGAGAGGGCAGGGAGGCTGTCCGAATCGGATGCACCGGCCCCGGTTCCTGGCTGACCAGGACGCTGCTGGACGGGGATGAGGATCAGACTGCCGTCTGGGTATTCCGGATTGATCTGGATACAGCGGCGATGGATCTGTTTGCCATTCCTGACAGACAGACGCTGTACAGCGGCCGGCTGGCAGAGCTGCAGCGCCAGGAGGATTCCAGCTGCCGGGCGGGGGAAAGCTATGCCAACCGGCTGGAGGATCTGCTGCGGCGGATGGGCTATGCCCGTTTCCATGGAATGCGGCTGTATCCGGCGGATATTTACAAAAAGATGAATATGATCCAGGAGGCCTGGGATACCAATAACCGGGGAGTGCAGCTGGAGGAAGAGCTGAATGGAAATACCGGCCTGCCTACAGTGCTGACGCCGGCGCTGGAGCAGGCGCTGTCAGAATGCTGGGCGGCGGGAGAGAAGTCAGGAAAAATTTTTGACATTGCCCACATCTTTCTGCCAGACGCAAAGGGAGGTGCGCCAACGGAGAAGCTGGCGCTGACCCTGGGGGCATACGGGCCGGATATCACCTCTGCTTCCTTTAAAGCGGAGGTAGGAGAGATTCTGAACCAGGCCGGATTCCGCAACCACTTTTTCTTCCCCACAAATCTGGCAATCGCCTACGACACCAGCGACACCTGGCTGATCCTGGATGAAAAGATGCGGTATATGGAAGGAAATTTCGGCGGCGTCAGCGCCATTGCGGAACGAAACTATGGGATCGGGACACACTGCTTTATGGCAAATCTGGAGATTGGCCCGCTGGAGCAGAAGGACAGGGAAGAATACGCTTTTACACCGCCTGAGCTGCGGTAAGGAGGGCGTAAAAATCGATTCGGTTATGAGCAGGCAGTGAAGCGGATGGGGAATATCCGCTGAATGAACAGGAGGGAAAAAATATGACGAAGCATCTGGAAGGAAAAGTAGTGATTGTAACAGGCTCAGGGCAGGGGATCGGCAAGGGAATCGCGATCGGCCTGGCCAGAGAGGGGGCAAAGGTGATGACCAATAACCGGAAGCCAAACGGCTACAGCGCTTCCCAGTTCCGCCGGGAGGATATGCCCGCCCAGGACTGGGAGGAGCTGTGCAGGCTGAAGGGTGACGCGGAGATGACGGCCAGGCTGATACAGGAAGAAGGGGGCGAAGCCCTTCCCTTCTATGGGGATTGCTCCAACTGGAAGACGGCAGAAGAAATGGTCAGGGCTGCCGTGGAGAAGTGGGGACGGATTGATATTATTGTGAATAATGCGGCGGGCACCGGCACCGGCTCCGTAGAGGCGATGACGGAAGAAAAATGGGATCATTTTAATATGGGACGGACAAAAGCGGCGATCGCCCTGATGCATTTTGCGTTTCCTTATATGAAGGCGCAGGGGTATGGACGGATTATTAATATTGCCAGCGACGCATGGGTGGGCCTGGCTGGAAATTCCGGGTATTCCTGTTCTACTGCGGGTATGGTAGGACTGACTTATGCAGCGGCAAAGGAGCTGGATCAGTTTGGCATTACGGTCAACTGCCTCTGCCCCCAGGGCGCGTCGCCGGCTCATGCGGTGGAATATAATAAGCTGATCAGAGAAATTACGGCGGCAGGACATGCGCCGGATGAAAAGATATTGAAGATGGTAGAAGCAGATCACGGCGATCCGGCTAATCTGGCGCCGTTTATCACCGTACTTTGCGAGGAAGAGGGGAATTACATAAATGGTTCTGTCTTCTCCGTGACCTCTGCGGGAAAGGTGAAGATGTACAGCTATCCTGAATGCGGCCCCATGCTGTATAACGGCGGGGAAGCCTGGGACGTGGATGTGCTGCGGAAAAAGGTAAAGGAAGAGCTGACCGGGCCGGATTACAAGGCGCCGGGAAAGGCTTATGGATGGAGCTGAAAAGAAATTGACATTTCCGGAAGCGCCGGGTATGCTGGAAGCAGAACCGGCGCTGTGAGGCTCTGATTTTCCCTTTTTTATGCATACAGGCGGGAGGAACGAAGCGTCAGACGGGGACACGGACTATGGAAGAGAGGAACAAAAGCAGCTGGCGGGAAAAGAGAGGAGACGGAGAGATGAAGGTGTTGGTAATACCGGATATTCACTTGAAGCCCTGGATGTTTCGTCAGGCGGAGAGGCTGATGGAGGAGGGCGCTGCCGGGCCGGCGGTATGCCCGATGGACACACCGGCCGCCCCGGGCCCGCCGCCCCCCCCGGCGCCCCACCGCCCCCCCCCCCCCGCCCCGCCCCCCCCCCCCC
>CALWQE010000066.1 GCA_944383605.1 uncultured Lachnospiraceae bacterium | reverse complement strand
TTCTTTGAGCTTGGATTGTGAAAGCTTCTGTTTGCTATCGGACTGAGAACAGGCAGAAACGAAACTCACAAAAATAAATATCCATACAATAGTTCTATATTTTGATTTAATATACATCGTGGGCGGTCTCCATTATGTTTGATATTTGCTGGAATATATTGGAATATAAAATATTTATACCATGTATAGCGCGAAAAAACAATCATTTTACGGCAAATTAGATCATGTGAGCGCTGAACGGAAGGAATTTCTGACCTGTGTGGAAAATACAACAGACGCATATGTGCCGGAAAAAGAACTTGCGCGGCGTCTGTTTTTATGTTACTATCTTTCAAGTAAATACAAATGTTTCTGCGGTGAGGACAGTTTTGTTTTCACCGCCGTTTTACTGTTTTCATGCCCGGCTGCTGTGTCATGAAAACAGATTTGAAGGTTTCATCAGAAACTTTTTCCTCAGGCAGGTGAGAAAATGGTAAAGGAAGAGGATTACGAATACTATGTAGTCAGGAAAAAAGCGCTGCCGGATGTCCTGCTGAAGGTAGCGGAGACAAACCGGCTGCTTCAGGCGGAGAAAGGGATGAATATCCAGAGGGCCGCGCAGCTGGCAGGAATCAGCAGAAGTTCCTACTATAAATATAAGGACGATATTTTTCCGTTCCGTGATAATGTGCGGGGGAAGACGCTGACATTTCTGCTGGTGCTGGAGGATGTGCCCGGCCTCCTTTCCAGGGTGCTTCAGGTGATTGCGGACTACAAGGCCAATCTTCTGACCATTCGTCAGACGATTCCCATCAACGGTGTGGCCACATTGACGCTGAGTATTGATATCAGGCCAACTACGAAGGACGTGGCGGCAATGATTGGGAAGATAGAGCTGCTGGAAGGAATACTTGAATTAAAAATATTATCCAGGGAGTGAACAGGTGATGAAAGTAGCAGTAATGGGATATGGAACCATCGGATCAGGCGTAGTGGAAGCGCTGGAGATTAACCGGGACAGCATTGCGCTGAAGCTGGGCCGTGAGGTTGATGTGAAGTATGTGCTGGATCTGCGTGATTTTCCGGGAAATCCGATTCAGGAAAAGATCGTCCATGACGTATCGGTTATTGTAAATGATCCGGAAGTGGAGATTGTTGTGGAAACCATGGGAGGCACGAAGCCGGCTTATGAGTATGTGAAGGCGATGCTGACAGCGGGAAAGAGCGTGGCGACGTCCAATAAGGCGCTGGTAGCGGCTCATGGTACGGAGCTGCTGCATCTGGCCCGTGAAAAGGGGGTAAATTTCCTTTTTGAAGCCAGCGTAGGCGGCGGCATTCCCATTGTCCGCCCGATGAATACCTCCATGACCGGCGATAAGATCGAAGAAATTGTGGGTATTCTGAACGGCACCACCAATTATATTCTGACCAAGATGGAAATGGAGGGAACCAGCTTCGAGGACGCGCTGCGGGAGGCCCAGAGCCTGGGCTACGCGGAACGGGATCCCTCTGCCGATATTGAAGGGCAGGATACCTGCCGGAAGATCGCGATCCTCAATTCCATCGCTTACCGGCATGAAGTGGATTATACGGACATTTATACAGAAGGCGTATCCAGGATTACGCCGGAGGATGTGGCATACGCGAAAAAGCTGGGGAAATCCATTAAGCTGCTGGCTTTCAGCCGGAAGGCGGAGGGACGGTATTATGCAATGGTAGCGCCTGTGATGATTGGGCCGGAGCATCCCCTGTACGGCGTGCGGGATGTTTATAACGCTATTCTGGTAACAGGCAATATCAGCGGCCCGATGATGTTTTACGGATGCGGGGCAGGAAAGCTGCCTACAGCCGGGGCGGTTATTGCCGATGTGATTGCCGCCGCCCGGAATAAGGGACACGGGGTAATGTCGATCTGGGACAGCCAGAAGCTTCCGGTAGAACCTAAGGATGAGATGAGGATTAAGTTCTTCCTGAGACTGAAGGGAAGCGCGGAAGAACGGGCGGAGCAGGTGAAAGCGGCGCTGCCGGTGGAACAGCTGGTCTGCCTGGACGGAATGGATGAGTTTGCGGCGGTGACAGAGCCGATGACAGAGGCTGCTTTTGAAAAAGCCTGCGCCGGCCTGGAGGGCAGGATCAGTATGATCCGGATGAAAGAAACAGGAGTGAACTGATGGATATTATTGGTGTACTGACCCGGGAGCTGGGAATCCGGAGGGAACAGGCGGAAGCGGCGGTGGGCCTGATTGACGAGGGCTGCACGATTCCGTTTATCGCCAGGTACCGGAAGGAGGCAACCGGCGCTCTGGATGACCAGGTATTGCGGGAACTGGACGAGCGGCTGAGATATCTCAGAGGGCTGGAAGAGAAAAAGGCCCAGGTGCTGGCGGCGATTGAAGAGCAGGGAAAGCTGACCGGAGAATTAAAGAAGGCCATTGAGGACGCCATGACTATGGTGGCGGTAGATGACCTGTACCGCCCCTATCGGCCGAAACGCCGCACCAGGGCCACGATCGCGAAGGAAAAAGGGCTGGAGCCGCTGGCGGCTCTGATTCGGCTTCAGATGACAGACCGGCCCCTGGAGGAGGAAGCGAAAGCTTATCTCAGCGGTGAAAAGGGCGTGGAGACCGCAGAGGATGCCCTGGACGGGGCGCGGGATATTATCGCGGAACAGATTTCCGATCAGGCGGATTACCGTACCTGGATCCGGAACCTGACCATGCGGGAAGGAATTTTGGTATCGGAAGCGAAGGATGAGACGGCGGAATCTGTATACGAGATGTACTATCATTTCCAGGAGCCTGTGAAAAAGCTGGCAGGACACCGGATTCTGGCGCTGAACCGGGGAGAGGCGGAAAAGTTTCTGAGCGTAAAGCTGCAGTTTCCCGAGGAGGAGATTCTCCGCTATCTGGAAAAGAAGGTCATTACCAGAAAAAATCCCTATACAGAGCCGCTGCTGAAAGAGGCTGCCGCCGACAGCTACAAGCGTCTGATCGCTCCGGCGATTGAGCGGGAGATCCGGAACAGCCTGACAGAGACGGCAGAGGATGGGGCGATTAAGGTATTTGGAAAAAATCTGGCCCAGCTGCTGATGCAGCCCCCTGTCAGCGGCCATGTGGTGCTGGGCTGGGATCCCGGCTTTTCCAACGGCTGCAAGCTGGCTGTGGTAGATCCGACCGGCAAGGTACTGGACACTTCCGTGGTATATCCCACGGCCGCTTCTGCCAGGAAGGTGGAACAGGCCAAGGAGACAGTGAAAAACCTGATCCGGAAATATCATATTACGCTGATTTCTGTGGGAAACGGCACAGCCTCCAGAGAGTCGGAGCAGATCATCGTGGAGATTATCAAGGAGCTGGGGCAGCCGGTACAGTATGTGATCGTCAATGAAGCAGGCGCATCGGTTTATTCTGCCAGCAAGCTGGGAGCGGAGGAATTTCCTGATTTTGATGTTAATGTGAGAAGCGCCGTATCCATTGCCCGCCGTCTCCAGGATCCGCTGGCTGAGCTGGTGAAAATTGATCCCAAATCCATCGGCGTGGGCCAGTATCAGCATGATATGGATCAGAAAAAGCTGGACGGGGCTTTGTCCGGCGTGGTGGAGGACTGTGTCAACAGAGTAGGCGTGGATCTGAATACAGCTTCCGCTTCGCTGCTGGAGTACATTTCCGGGATCACAAAAACCATCGCGAAAAATATCGTCATATACCGGGAGGAAAACGGCAGGTTTTCCAGCCGCAGGCAGCTGCTGAAGGTGGCAAAGCTGGGGCCGAAGGCTTATGAGCAGTGCGCCGGTTTCCTGCGCATCGCCGGCGGGGAAAATCCGCTGGACGGGACGGCTGTTCACCCGGAAAGCTATGAGGCAGCGGCGGCGCTGATGAAACGGCTGGGCTATCAGCCGGAGGATCTGCGCAGCGGCGGGCTGAAGGGCATCGGAAAAAAGGCCGGGGGCGTCAGAGGGCTGGCTGAGGAACTGGGAATCGGCCAGATTACCCTGGATGATCTGGTAAAGGAGCTGGAAAAACCGGCCAGGGATCCCCGTGAGGAAATGCCAAAGCCGATTCTGCGCACCGATGTGATGGATATCAAGGATCTGAAGCCGGGGATGATTCTGAAGGGAACGGTTCGGAATGTGATTGATTTCGGCGCCTTTGTGGATATCGGCGTCCATCAGGACGGCCTGGTTCATATCTCCCAGATGGCAGACCGGTATATCAAGCATCCCCTGGACGTGGTCAGTGTGGGAGACATTGTGGAAGTAAAGGTGATGTCGGTGGATCCGGCGAAGAAGCGGATACAGCTGACGATGAAAAATATATAAGGCGGACGGCAGGCATCCCATTGCATTGAGGGCAAATCCATAATTGGATTTGCCCTTAGTTTATTTTAACGGCGGTATTCGGCGGCGGTTCTTCAGAGTAAAAATGTAAAGGAAAGATTTGTAGATAAAATTCCCGAGATATGCTACAATTAAGAAAGAAAAATTTGTTGATTATTTTTATGAGGGTGAATCGCATGAGAAGATTTGACGCCGGGGACGGGTTATGTCATCTGGTATTTGCCAACGAAGATACATATTATTTAGACAGCCTGCTGAAATTGAATCTGCGCCAGTATCTGTATTATGCGCTGAAGGAGACAGGCTATGAGGCGGTTTATTTCCTCTCCGGAGAGGAGGGGAATCTGTTTTTGACCTTTGGGGATGAAGCTTCTCAGCTGCTTTACGAGCGCTATACCGATCAGTCCGTGGGGCAGAAGATGAAAAAATTGTTTTTGGGGAAGGAGGAGCATGCTGACTGCTCCGGCAGGCCCCTGCCGGTCAGCGATAGTATTTCTCTGCAAAAGCGCATTGTGCGGATGATGAGGGGAGAGAAAAAGCTGGCCTTTGTTTTTCAGATCGAGACATTTTTTGGCCTGTCAGGTTATCCGGAGCTGATCGAGGATTACTGCAAGGCTGCCCAGGCCAATTACAGCCGGGGACATATCCTGCTGATCCTGGCGCCGGTGGTGGCGGGAGGCAGCCGGGGATTTCTGACGGATCCCCAGGGAATTTTCCAGTCGCCTCTTTTTCCGGAGATCCAGATGATTTTCAACGGCCATAAAAATGTACGGATCTATGAGAAACTGAAGGATGTGATGGGGCAGCGGGTCAGTTTCCTGAATACGCTGGAGCGGAATGACATTTACAGAATGGTGCAGCATTTCCTGCTGGAGCAGGGGCCGGATATGGCCGGTTTCTGGGCAAAGGCGGAGGATTGCGCCGACGTCATCTGGGGCTGGTACCATTCGGCCCAGTACCGGGAGGAGGCAGGGGATCTGCTCCCTGAAAATGAAAGGCGGATGATGAAGGTCATCCAGTCAAGACTTTCCGATAAAAATACATTTCTGAAAATCAGCCGGGAGACAAAGCGGCTGCGCGCCCAGGCCGGAAACCGGATTCCTCTGCATCAGTGGATCAGCCGCAATTATCTGATAGATTCCTGGCAGCGGCTGATTTATGAGGACAGTATGCTGCTGAGCCGGCTGGAAGGGCTGTCCCTGCCTGCTGCATGGCGTCAGATGGGAGGCAGCTGGCTGCGTGTCCTGGGCCAGATCCGGGAGGAGCTGAAAAAGCCCAGCACCATGGCCCAGAACCAGGGAGAGGAGGCCTATGCCTTCGAATGTGTGGAGCATATGAGCCTGGCTTGCGCCAGAGAGGACAGACTGACCATGGAAAAGTCTCTGGAAGCTTTGAACTACGCTGTGTGCGGCCGTTTCAGCGCAGAACAGCCGGAGAAAGGACAAAACGCCAGACAGGAGCTGTACCGGTCGATCCTCCAGGTGTCAGAAAAGCTGTATGATGTAACCCGGCTCTATGAGGAGGACGGGCGGAAGATCAGCGAGTACCGGATCCGGCTGAAGGCCTGTATTCAGGCGGTACATGAGTATGAACAGGAAAATGGCCTGACAGGCCAGGCTTACAGCCTGTATGGGCAGGGGAGGACGTCCGGCGGTATTTCTGCTCAGGCGCACAGCCTGGCGGCGAAGAAGACAGAGGCGGTCAACCTGCGGGACGATATCCGCAGCCGGGAGCAGCTGCGGGCCCAGAAGGAGATGCTGATGGCCCGCTGCCGGGAGAATATCCAGAAGATGGAGATGGCCATCAGCAATATTGCCGCGGGCAGCATGGAAAATCTGAAGGATAACATGGCCTATGTCACCAAGCTGGTGCAGAACGCGGCGGTGGACAATAATTCCCTGCTGTCGGAACTGGCGGATGCCTCCAGGGAGGTTCGGTTTACGATGGAAGAAGCTTCTGGCATGTATGAGGAAGAGAATACAATGAACCTGGCGGATATCGAGCGGGAGTTTGAAGAGCTGCTGTCAGAGGAAAGCTCCGGCTAGGGGGAAGAGATAGAAAAGGCGGTATGGATGAATGGTTAAATTAGGCATGGATTTTGGAAGTACCTATACGGTTGTTTCCATATACAGGGAAGATACGGGAGTACTGGAGCCTCTGTCGCTGGGGGAGGGGCTTCCGGCGAATATTCCTTCCATGGTAGCGATCGGGAAGGGAGAGACTCTGATCGGCATTGCCGCGAAAAACAAGACGGGAAAAAAGGGCTATCAGGTTTACAAGGCGTTTAAGATGCTGCTGGCAGTAACCGATTCTCAGAAGCTGGCAGAGCGGGGCTATGATGAGGAACACAGCCCGGAGAAGATCACCCGGCTGTTCATCGAAGGCGTGCTCAGCCAGGTGCTGGAATCTCTCCATGAAACCTGGATCGACAAGCTGGTGGTGGGCGTGCCGGAGATCTGGAACAACAAACTGGAAACCCTGGGCGGGAAGGCCATGCTGCGGGATATCTGCCGGAGCCTGGATTTTATCAATGCCGACGGCGTAAAGGTAGTCAGCGAGCCGGCGGCGGCCAGCGCTTATTTCGCCCACAATTATTATCTGATCGCAAAGAAAAACTATGAGGGCAGCATTCTGCTGGTGGATTACGGCGGCGGTACCCTGGACATCACTCTGAGCCAGGTGATGGCTTCCGAACAGACAGACGGAACCAACTCCATGGAGCTGAAGGTGCTGGAGCGCAATGGAGCCGGAGAAAATGTAGAAGGCAGGGTCGGCGAGGCCGGCATCGTCTATATGGAGACGGTGATGGACTGGGCGATCCGCCGCTCCGGGCTGACCGATGGGGAAGCGCCGGAATATGACGGCACTTTCTACCGGGCGGTGGACGATTTGGAGATGGAGCTGCAGACCAGCATGAAAAAAATCCAGAATGTATTTGAGGAATACGGGCTGGATTATCTGGATGAGCTGAACGAAGAGGAATTTGCCGAAATCGAGTATGGCAGAGACGAGGTGTCTGTTTCCTTCGGGCTGCTGCTGGAAGTCTATAATCAGGTAATCCGGGACGTTTTCGACCAGAAGCTGGATGAAATGATGGCCTTTATGGATGAAAAAGGAATCCGTTACATGGACGGCAGCCAGGATGACTTTAAGCTGGCGCTGGTAGGCGGCTTCGGGAATTTTTATCTGGTAAAAAAACAGCTTCGGGATAAATTCAAGCTGGGTCACAATGATAAACGGACGGAGAACATCATCCTGGATCAGGCCGGCTGCGAGCGGGCGGTATCCCTGGGAACGGCCCTGCTGGCGGCGGATGTGATCGGCATCCGCAGCACCGCTGATTTTTCCATCGGCATGTGGGCTTACGATATTGATAAACGGATTTGCATGAATTATGCGATCCGGTATAAACAGGAGATCGAGGTGAATACGGTTTATTACGCCAGAAGCAGCGTAGACGGGGAAATCTTTGTCATCCAGGCTATTTCCGGCGGCTTCGACAAGTTCCTGATAAACCTGGGCTCTGATGATAAGCTGGCTAATTTCGGCCTGCTGAAAGAAAAATTTGCGAAAAAACTGTCGAATGTGGTAACAAACCAGTACCATACGGCAGTGGTGGGGTTTTCTGTGGATCCTTCCAATGTAGTCAGCGTCCATGTCCGGGATTATGACCTGATGCGGGGCGCCATCAGCGATGAGGATCATGTCATAGAATTAACGAGATTTAACGATCTGTTTGAGGCGTCCGCCGTAGGGCAGCTGCCAAGATAAAGGATGGTGAATAAGGATGAGATTTAGCAGAGCGGCAACATCGGTCAAGGCGCTGGAAAGCAAGCAGACGCTTACCCTGAACGATGCCCTGAATGTATTTCTGGATCTGTGCGAGGATATAAAGGACGACCAGGATGTAACGGCAGACCGGCTGCCTGCCGGGGATGGGGACGAGGCGGTGAGCCGTCTCTCCTGGATGAGCCGGACGATCCTGCGTATGGCGGGGCAGCTGCCGGTGGAGGAAATCGACCAGGAACGGATGCAGCGGCTGCAGAAAGTGGAAAACAGCCTGGAACAGACCGGAAAAGAGCTGGAGAGCGTAAACAGCCGTCTGAAAACCCTTCGGGAGAGGAAAGCGGCGCTGCAGAAAACAGAATCCCAGCTGGAGGAAGCGCTGCGGGAGGATAAGGAGCTGAAGGAGGAGTGCGGCCGGCTGGCAGCCTCGATCCAGGAATATCAGGAGCTGAAGATACCCGGCCTCCAGGTAAGGCGGGAGCGGCTCCTCCAGGAAAAACAGAGCCTTCAGGCAGAATATGACGGGCTGCTCCATAAATGCAGTATGCAGGAGCAGGACAACAAGGACAGCCAGGCTGAGATCGCGGAGAAAAACAGTCAGTTTGAAAAGCTGCTGGAAGCTTTCCGGCAGCTGGAAGAGGAAAAGAAAAATCTGGAAGAGGAAACCGGGAAGCTGGAGGAGCGGTACCAGGAGCTGAAAAAGCAGCTCCAGAATACCGATAGCAGCAGACGCAGCCTGGTGGAGCAGATCGAAAACCTGGAGCAGAGCCTGAGCCGGACCGACATCGAAAGCCTGCGCCAGCTGTACGAGCAGCGGCTGAAGGAGCTGCGCAGCCGGGAACAGGAACAAAAGGATCTGGAAGAGCAGATCAGGCAGAAAGAGGAGGAACTGAACCGGCTGAAGGAGAACCTGGCTGAGAAGAAAAAACGGGCGGAGAAAATGGCCTGGGAGGCGGAGGATGAGGAGAAGAAGGCCGGAACAGCCCTGGAACTGCTGGAAAGCAGAATGAAGGAGGCAGAGGCCCGCAAGCAGGAGCTGATGTCCCAGGCCGTCCGGAAGGAAAAGGAGGCAGCCGCGCTGGAGGAATGGTTCCAGAGCCTGGAGGCCGCCGCTTATGCGGAACGGCTGAAAAACAGCCAGGAACGGCTGAAGATGCTGAAAACAGCCCGAGACTATCTGGAGGCTGATCTGAACCGTCTGCAGGGACTGACCAGGCGGGAAGAGGCAGACAGCCTGAACCAGTACCGGCAATATTTCCGGGATGCGATGGAGGCGATTGAAAAAAATCTGGATCAGTATCAGAAATCCTATTGTATCGTATCGAATATATTTGAAAATGGAGGAAACGGACTATGAAATGCAATGCGTGTCAGGGTGAGATCAGCGAAGGCAGGGCCAAATGCCCGGTGTGCGGTTTCCCGGTGATACAGACAGTGGGAAACAATGAGGCGGAGCTGGAAAATATCCGGAAGATGGGCCGGGATTACCTGAAACAAAAGCTGGAGGGCATCGCCATCGGCATTATGGCCTACGGCTATGTGATGTCTGACGATGGGCTGAAGCTGGATCAGACTGCGGAGGTGGAAGTGGCGCAGGCGGCGGAGCTGGAGCCGGGGCAGCCTGTGTGGGCCGGGGAGGATTTTCAGCGGCTGGATGAAGAGGGCGAGGTCAGCATTCACGCTTTTGCCAGGAAAAATGACAGGACCAAAACCTGGGAGCTGCCGGTGAAGCTGCCGAAGATCGCCGGCGCCTGCCACATCGGCATCCGGCTGGACGCCGGGCTGAAGGGGCGGATGCTGCTGGGAGACAGCTCCAGCTATACGGAATCGGCAGAGTTCACCCTGTCAGAGATCGCCGGGGCGGCCGGAGGTGAGGTATAGCAGATGGCAAGAAGGAGACAGAATCAGAATCGAAATTCATTTGACGTGAACTTAAATTTACGTTCCGCGGAAGGGCCGTTCCGGACGATATCCAATCTCAGCGCTGTCGCAGGCGTATTCGCCGCCCTGTTCTGTGTGGGCGGCGTGGTGATCTGGTTTTATGTGCTGGGAATGGACAATGAGATGAGCCATAAGATCATGGCTGTGGAGGCGGTGGTTTCTTTGATCCTGCTGGGACTGAATATTTTCGGCATCTGCCGGATCGGCTATGACGGCTTCCTGCGCAATGCGGCCGCTACCGGCGCGATCCATGTGGTGCTGTCCACGGCGGGATTTTATCTGTCCGGGCTGGAGCTGATGGACGGAGCCATGGAATTTGCCATTTTCCTGGGAATCGCCGCTTTGATGGCGGTGCTGCCTACCATGGTCATTGCTGTGGCGATGTGGGGAATTATGGCGCTGTTTGGGGACGAATAATGGTTTAACCGAAGCGGATTGGGAATATCTGTTTCATAAGTATGCAGAAGGGAGATACAGATAAGAGATGGGATTTTTAGACAGATTTAAAAAGGAACCGGAGAAGACTGAAAAGCAGATCCAGGCGGAGGAAAAAGCCCAGGCGGCCGGCGTCCGGGCAAAGTCGGAGAATCTGCTGTCCGTTATGAAAAAAGTGAACCTGTTTGACCCGACAGGACGGATTCCGAAGGAGGATGTACAGCGGTATAAAATCGTCCTGGATAACCTGGCTGACCGGCTGGATAAGGCTTCTGCCAGCGTGCTGGATACCCAGCGGATGGATGAGCAGATGGTATGGCTGACCGAGCATCTGGAGGTCGCGGTGAAGAATGGCAGAAGCGACACGGCGGAGCGTATCCTGAAGGCGCTGATGTACGGCGTGGGAAGGGGACATGAGCCGATTCCGCCCAGCGACGCGGCGAAAGCGCCCCAGGTGATCCGGGAGCGGGAAACCAGGCTGGGCCAGTATATCACCACTGTGGAATATTCTGAGAAGATCGATGAGCGTACCCACAGCATCGAAATGCAGCAGGAGCGGTACGACAAGGCCAGCGCCCAGTTTAAGGAAGCTTACGCCAAAGTAAAACAGGAGATGCGGGAAAATCCGCATCTGGTGGAGATGATCGATCAGTACGGCGAGAAGGTTAAGGATATCAACGTGGACGCTTTTCATCTGGCGGTAAAATACAGAGAGACCCAGAAGCTGTATAAGGATCTGGAAATGCTGAAAAAACAGATGGCCTTTAACGAGACGACCATTAATTCCTGTCTGAGCATCATCCGCAGCGTGGAAAACGCCCTGACCGAGCTGGCCACCCCTGTTACGCAGGAAATGCAGGACAAGGTCATCCAGCAGGAAGCAGAGTTCCGCAACCGTCTGGTGGACCTGCAAAAGCAGATCACAGAGCTGAACGATCTCAGCGACCGGTTCAATTTTGCGATCGATGAGGTATTTTCATCCCCTGTGATGGGAGATTATATCATTGACGCCGCGATGCGTTTCCAGGAGATGGAAGATGAGATAGCGGCTGACGAGGCCGGCAAGCAGAGAGGCCGGGAGCTGATCCGGGAGCAGGAGCTGGAGCAGGCCAGTGAAAACGAAAGCCAGCAGATACTGAACGCATAAAAGGGGGAAAATGCCATGAGAATGAAACCATTATTCGGGAACAGAGACAGCAAAAAAAGTGTTTCCGCCGCGCCGAAGAAGGAGAAGCCTTCCGTAGATCAGCAGATTATGGAGGCAGGGGTGCGGATCAGAGGGCTGCAGAGAAAATACAGGGTAATCATCGACCGGGAGCTGCGGGCGCTGCGGGGCAGCCGGGCGAAAAAGCAGGAAAACCCCAAGGCGGTGAATAACCTGAAGAATGCCTATTACTGCCTGACCATCGTCAATAAGGCGCAGGAACGGCTCCGCGAGATTACCACGCTCCAGGAGCTGAGCACAGCGATGAATGAGATGGGTTCGGTACTGAAGCTGATGAATGTGGTAGCCGGAAAAACAGAGAAGGTAAAATCCAGGCCGCTCCGCAAGGAGATCAGGCGGATGGAGGCGGCTGCCGGAAAAGACGATGGCGGGATGCAGAACTTTTTCAAAGAGCCGCTGGATACCCTGGTGGGAGACGATATTATCGAAAGCCTGCTGAACGGGAAGTCTCTGGAAGACTGTATGGATGAGCAGGAAGGCATTCAGGTAGATCCGGAAGAGGCGGTTCCCCTCAGCACTGAATACCTTCAGGAGCTGGGCGAGCTGGAGGAGCCTGTGGGAGATCTGGACGCGGAACAGATCCTGGCTGATCTGGACGATATGATTCGCCAGATGTAAAGGAGGAGGCTTATGTTTGGAAAATCCAGGCCCGATCCCAGAGCCCAGGAGAGCGCCATTCTCCAGTGCCGGGTCAGCCTGCGCAAGCTGCAGGTAAAATACCGCACCATGCTGGAGCGGGAGACCAGGATCGCCAGAGAGCTGCGGGCAAAAAACATGTCCAGCCCTTCCAATGACACGAAAATTAAAATCAATTACTATATGCTCCGGGAGATCGACAAGACCATGACCCGGCTGTCAGAGATCCGGGATACCGCCCAGCTGAACGACGCGATGAACGAGTTCGCCGGCGTGCTGGCTTCGGTCAACAAGCTGTCCGCCAGGGTGGATAAGGCCGATGGAAAAGCCATCTCGAAAAATATCCAGAAAATGAACAAAAGAGCGGAAAAAGAGGAAGGCCAGCTCTCCCGCATTCTGGACAGGATGGAGAAAAACGCCGGCCCGCTGGATCTGGGACAGGGCATATCGGATCTTGCGGAGCAGCAGAGCCAGACTGTCATGAGCCAGGCCGGTGAAAGCCAGGGGGAAATAGAACGGGCAGAAAATCTCTGGCAGGAACTGGGCCAGGCGCAAACCGGCCGTCTGGATACGGGCCGGATGGAAAATGGCCGCCCCGGTATGCAGGATGCCGGTCAGGAGGAGCAGGCCGCCCTGACCAAGGCAGATCTGGATGAGATTAACCGGTATGTGGAAGAAATGATCAGAACATTATAGGGGGAAAGGATATGGATGGATATATTGAGCGGATGCAGGCCAAGGAGAATCAGTGCATGGCCCTGATCCAGCAGGCCGACGACGTATTGGCGGCAAACGGCTTCCAGCCGTCTAAAGAGGAGGGCATTTATCTCCAGAGGGCAGCCAACCTGCGGTATGAAATGGCCCAGATGAGCGTGGGAGAAGAGCGGCTCTATCAGCAGCGCAAGCTTCAGGAGCTGAATCAGAGAATTAAAAAGATTGTGCGGGCGATCAATCCGGAGCTGTATCAGCGGATGCAGGAAAACCTGGCCCGCCAGAAAGAGGAAAAGAACAGCGGCACAGCCAAGGGGAAGGAAAACAAAAATCTCCAGAAGCCGGCCGGCGGCGGGAGCGCCGGGGGGAAAGGCAGCGCCTCCTCCGGCGGTGGAATACCAGATGAGACTGTAGAAACATGGTTTAAGAACGCGCCAAAGCATTCCTTCGACGATGTGTCCGGTATGGCCCAGCTGAAGGAGCAGCTGCGGGAATGTATCGCGGATGCCCAGCTGAACCTGCTGAAAAAATATCTGAAAATGGAGCAGCTCCATTCTTACTTTTTCATCGGCCCGCCCGGCTGCGGCAAAACCTATATCATTGAAGCCTTTGCCCACGAGCTGATGGATCAGAATTATAAATATCTGTCCCTGGTGGGCTCAGATATCCTCAGCCGTTTCGTGGTAGAAGCGGAAAAAATCATTACCCGGTTATTTGAGGAGG
>CALWQE010000065.1 GCA_944383605.1 uncultured Lachnospiraceae bacterium | reverse complement strand
AGGGCCATTTCTGCCCGCACCTCTTCCCTCCGGGATCTGGTAAGGACCTGTTTTGCCGTTTTCTCCCGCCAGTTCATGCAGATTAAAACAACCCGCAATAAACTTTTTCTACTTCCAACATAACCTTACTGGAAGTTCCCTGTTCCCCGCCTTATCCTTATAGAAAAAAGGAGGCTTTACATGATGAAACAGGAACATAAACAGGAAATCGCACTGATGCGTTACAGCGCTATCGCCCCACTGGTGGCCGGCCTGGATGAATCTTATAAAAACCAGACCGCTTTTTTCGAATCCGTATCCGCTAAGGGGATCCCCGGGCCGGATGGCAGGCTCCGCCATTTCGCCCCTTCCACCATTGAACGGTGGTATTCTGACTATAATAAATACGGTTTTGACGCCCTCCTCCCAAAAGGGCGCTCCGATGCCGGCATGAGCCGCAAGCTCGACCCGGATCTCCAGGATCAGATCCGTTATCTGAAAACCAACTATCCACGTATGTCTGCCGCGGCCATCTTCCGGCAGCTCTCGGATAATGGTTCCATCACCCACGGACAGGTATCCGAATCCACGGTCTGCCGCTTCGTGGGTCAGCTACAGACGGAACTGAAAGCCACTCCAAACCGCGACATGCGCCGTTATGAACGCCCACACATCAATGAGGTCTGGTGCGGGGACAGCAGCTTCGGCCCGAAGCTTACGGACAGGGACGGACACAAACGCCGGGTTTATATCATCGCCCTGATCGACGATGCCAGCCGCATGGTCACCGGTATTGATCTTTTTTACCATGACAACTTTGTGAACCTCATGTCCGTCCTGAAATCCGCGGTTGCCAGGTATGGCAGGCCCAAGATCCTCAACTTCGATAATGGGAAATCTTACCGGAATAAACAGATGGAGCTGCTCGCCGCCAGGATCGGGACCACCTTAAGCTACTGCCAGCCTTATACCCCTACGGGAAAAGCCAAGATCGAGCGCTGGTTCCGCACCATGAAGGACCAGTGGATGGCCGGGCTTGACATGCGCCAGTTCCATTCCCTGGATGAACTTAAGGGAAGCCTTTTCACATTTGTCCACCGATATAACCTTACCGTACATTCCTCCCTCCATGGGAAAAGCCCCCAGGACCGGTTCTTTTCTGAACCGGAGCAGATCCGGCGCCTCCCGGAGGATGAGATCGACAAGGTCTTCCTGCTGGAGATCGAGAGGCGCGTCTCCCCCGACTGCGTCATCACCATTGACCAGGTGGAATACGAAGTCGATTACCGTTTCGCCAGGCAGCGCATCCGGCTGCGTTATTCCCACGATATGCAGCAGATCTTTGTCGTGGGGCCGGATGGGGCCCTGACACCCATACGCCTGCTCAATAAACACGAAAACGCCATCATCAAACGCGAAAAGACACGCTTATGCAAAGGAGACGATTAAATGGACTATACTTCCCGGTATGGGCTCGAATTCAACCCATTCCTCAAAAACTCAAAAGATATCCTTGTGGAAACACAGGAATTTAAGGAACTCCGTTTCCGTCTGGACTACCTTCTTGCCACCCGCGGGTTCGGGCTGCTCACCGGCAGCCCCGGAAGGGGAAAGACAACCGCCATCCGCAGCTGGGCCACTCACCTGAACCCATCCCTTTATAAAGTGGTGTATTCCAGCCTGTCCACCCTCACTGTCATGGAATTCTACCGGAACCTGGCAGTGGAGCTGGGCATACAGCCCGCCCACCGCAAAGTGGAAAACTTCCGCCGCATCCAGGACGAGATCAACCGCCTTGTCCTGGAGAAGCGGATCACCCCTGTCATCATCATTGACGAGGCCAACTATATTTCCGGTTCCATCCTCAACGACCTGAAAATCCTTTTTAACTTTGAGATGGATTCCCGCGACAGGGTCGTTGTCCTCCTGGCCGGGCTGCCGCAGCTGAACAATACCCTCCGGCTTGGAATCCACGAACCGCTGCGGCAGAGGATCGTCATGAATTATGACCTGGACGGCCTCTCCAAGGAGGAAGGGAAGCAGTACATCCAGGCAAAGCTGGAAGGCGCCGGGTGTCATCAGCCGGTCTTTGCTGAAAATGCTGTGGAAGCGATCCTCAACGCCGCGAACGGGACCCCACGGATCATCAATAAACTCTGCGATAAGAGCCTTCTGGTCGCCAACAGCAACTCACTGAACATCATCACTGCGGATGCCGTCATGCAGGCGATCAATGACTGCGAACTGGGATAGGAGGATCACCATGGGACATACGTTACAATGCCAGCATACTTACCCTGACGGGGAAAAGGCTTCCTGGAGGGTACGGTGGGAGACCCTTGGGCCGTCCAAAGACAGTTGCGAACTCCTGGTCCATGGCCGTGGTTCGGAATACCGGATCATCCTCGGGCAATGTTCGACTGGAAGGTATCTTTGTATCCCATTGCTGGATATCGGATGCGGTCTGGCAGAGCCATGGGACCTGCGGTGGAATACGGCTCAGATCGCGTCTGTTTTAAACGAAACCGACGCGGTTACGATTGCCGCAGCCATTTATGACCACAGCCGGCACGGATAAGCCTGGATCCCCGCAAATAATCTGCGGGGATCTTTTTCATCTAAAACAAAGTGACCGATAGGCCTCAAATAAAATGAGCCGGTTCAGGCTAACCCCACTTAAAAGGACGCAGATAATCTGCTGATTTGAGTATCATTTAATTTGCTGAATGACATGCATATTGAAGGCACGTTCTATTGCGGAATTGGATGCCTGTTCCTGCTTTATGGCCTATATCGTGCTTTGGGAAAGCCTGGTATGAGTGTGATCCTGACCATATTTTCACTGGGCACCCGGGTTGCCCTGGCCTATCTTCTTTCCGCTGTCCCTGCAGTAGGAGCAGTAGGAATCTGGTGGTCAGTGCCCATTGGCTGGTTCCTGGCAGACGCTGTGGGCATTCTTTACTACATATTACGCAAAAAAACGCTGCTATCATGGAGTTGAAAGAATTTCGTAAGAAATCTGATACCCGGTTTGAAAGAATTATCTGCTAATCTTACGGTATCGATCAGATATGCTCCCATATCTGACAGCAGGGAGGGGGATTCCATGAGATTGTCAGAAAATGCTTTGGCCCGGCCGGGAAAGAAGAGGGAGCCGGGACTGGATATCGCCAGGGTGACAGCGGTATGCTTCGTAATCAGCGTCCATTTTTTCCTGAATAATGGATTTTACAGCGCGCCTATGAAAGGCTGGGGGATGTGGGCCGCCGTGTCGCTGCGGTGGCTGGCCTTTACCTGCGTTCCTCTGTTTTTGCTGATTACCGGTTATCTGAAGATTGACTGTGTATGGGATGGGAAATATTATGGCGGGATTGTGCGTATTTTGATTTCCTGGCTGACTGTGTCAGGAATTTCTATTCTGTTTAAAATTTTCTATTTCCATGAGAACAAAAGCCCGGCGGCATGGGCCGGGGAAGTAATGAATTTTAAGGCGGCCAATTATTCCTGGTATATTGAGATGTATATTGGAATATTTCTCCTCTGCCCTTTTATAAACATGGCGGTCAGGGCTTTGGATACAGAGCGGAAATACCGGGCGCGGCTGATTACGATGGCGGCGCTGAGCTTTCTCCCCTCTGTCCTGGACGGCTGGATGGTGGACGGGGCGGTATGGAAGCCGGTTCCGGACTACTGGGTAGCCCTGTATCCTTTTACCTATTATCTGCTGGGCGGGTATCTGAAAAAATATCCGCCGCGGATTTCGCCGTGGCTTTGCTTCCTTGCCGCAGGACTGGGAGCGGCTCTGAAGGGAACAGCTACCTTCCTGACCGCAGCGGGCGGCGTTTTTTCCGACGGGGCGGGCGGCGGTTACTCTGATCTGGGCGTTGCGGTGATCAGCCTGGGAATATTCTGGGGCTGCGCCAGGATACGGCTGTCCTCGGAGCGGGCTAAGGGAGCCTTTGCCCTGATTTCCCGTATTTCCCTGGATCTTTATCTGGTTTCCTGGGTGTTTGATAAGCTGTTTTATGATCTGTTCCGTAACTGGCTGCGTCCGGCTCATTACTGGTGGTGCTATTTCGCGGTATGCGTGCCGGTATTTTGCTGCTCTGCCGCAGCGGGATGGCTGCTTTACCGGTGGTCTGGGCGGCTGTCAGCCGCGGTAAGGAAAAGGCGGGCGGAAAAGGAAACGAGATTTGCAAGATTTTTCCTGTCCGGCCATTGACAGCCGGCTGCTCTGTCTTTAAGATAAAGGTAAGAATAAAACAGCCGGCTGCCTGTTTGGCCTGCATGGGGCAGGGCCGGCAAGGGAAAGGATGGGATGCTGTTTTGAGACGGCGCCGGGACAAATTTTTTTACAGGAGGATTAACAGGCTGCGCAGGATCCCTCAGATCCGCCAGATGGATCAGTATATCCAGCATGGACAGGTGACTTGTCTGGCCCACTGCATCGCTGTGGCCTATGTCAGCTACCGGATCTGCCGGGCGCTGCGGCTGCGGGTGGATTATGACAGTCTGATCCGGGGCGCTATGCTCCATGACTTTTTTCTGTATGACTGGCATGACCCTGATCCCTCCCATAAATGGCATGGGTTTCATCATCCCTTTACTGCCTGCCGGAATGCCAGGAGGCTGTTCCGGCTGACGGCGATAGAGGAGGATATTATATGCAGCCACATGTGGCCGCTGACCATCCGCCATATTCCCCGCCACAGGGAGGCTGTGGTGATCTGTCTGGCGGACAAAATCTGTTCCCTGCGGGAGACTGTGGGAGGCTTGGTGGCGTAAAGGTTCTCAGGGCGGCGTAAAGGCTGCGTGCATTGCCGCCGGGTATCAGGAAATTTGGTGCGGAGGATGGAAGATGAATATTGCGGATAAGATTGACCATACCATGTTAAAGGCGGAGGCTTCGGAGGATACCATCCGCCGTTACTGCCGGGAAGCGGTTTCCTGCGGGTTTGCCTCTGTGTGCGTCAACAGCAGTTATGTGCCGCTGGTTTCCCGGCTGCTGGCGGGAACGGGCGTGAAGACCTGCTGTGTGGCAGGGTTTCCGCTGGGCGCCATGAGTACGGCGGCAAAGGCTTTTGAAAGCCGCCGGGCTGTGGAGGACGGCGCGGATGAGGTGGATATGGTGCTTCACATTGGGGCGCTGAAGGATAAAAAGGATGATTATGTCTGGGAGGACATCCGCCAGGTGGTTCAGGCGGTAAAAGGGGCGAATCCCTCCGCCCTGGTGAAAGTGATCCTGGAGACCTGCCTGCTGACGGAGGAGGAGATTTGCCGGGGCTGCCGTCTGGCCGAAGAGGCGGGGGCGGACTATGTTAAGACTTCCACCGGATTCAGTACGGGCGGGGCGGCTGCAAAGGATGTGGCGCTGATGAAAAAGACTGTGGGCAGCAGGATGAAAGTAAAGGCCAGCGGCGGCATCCGGACGCCGGAGCAGGCCAGAGCCATGCTTGCCGCAGGGGCAGACAGGATCGGCGCAGGAAACGGCGTGATTCTTCTTGACAATGCCGGTGATGTATGATAGGATTTCCGGGAATCACAAATGAAAAAGCCCTTGAGGGAGTAGTTTGCAGGAATCACTGTGATGATGTCAATATAATGGCCTGGCGTGTCTGCGCCCGGTCTGGCATGATCTGAAAAAACGAGACTCATGAGCAGACAGCGGAGGAAGTCCGCGGTTTGCTCGTGAGTTTTTTTGTTTGGCAGGGAACAATGTTCCCTGCCAAACAAAACGCTCCGCGGGAATCACACTGCGGCGGCAGGGAAAATGTCGCCGGGGCGACCCGCCGCAGGCGAAGAATCCTGCTGCGCAGGATTCTATTTAAGCAGGGAACAATGTTCCCAGTCAAACAAAACGCTCCGCGGGAATCGCACTGCGGCGGACTGATTTTCTTCAGGGGGCCATATGATGTTAATACGGGAGGAATGATTCATGAGTTTGTGGGAACTATTTATTATTGCAGTCGGCCTGTCTATGGACGCCTTTGCAGTGTCTGTCTGTAAGGGGCTGAGCGTGCGGAAACTGGAGTGGAAGCATTGCCTGCTGGCGGGGCTGTATTTTGGAGGCTTTCAGGCGCTGATGCCGCTGATGGGCTATTTTTTCGGTATCCAGTTCCAGCATATGATCACCAGTGTGGATCACTGGATCGCTTTTGTTTTGCTGGGGCTGATTGGGGCTGGTATGATTAAGGAATCCAGAGAGGACGAGGAATGTCTAAATGATTCCTTTGACATCCGAACCATGCTGATGCTGGCGGTGGCTACCAGCATTGACGACCTGGCGGTGGGGGTGACATTTGCCTTTCTGAATGTGCAGATCCTTCCCGCCGTCTGTTTTATCGGCCTGGTTACTTTTATCCTCTCGGCTGCAGGGATCCGGATCGGCCATGTGTTCGGCGCAAAATATAAATCCAGGGCGGAGTTGGCAGGCGGCGTCATTTTGATTATAATGGGAGTGAAGATACTGATAGAGCATTTGGGGGTACTGTAAGATGAAATGGATCAGGCCGGGACTGGATCGGATATTATTTGCAACAGGGCTGCTGCTTCTGATCAGTGAGATCTGGAAGCAGTGGTGCCTGACTTTTGTGGTAAACGCAGGAGCGTATCAGTGGTGGTATTTCCCCTTTCAGCTGTGCAGCCTGCCTATGTATCTGGCGCTGATGTTGCCATGGATCAAAAAGAAGGAGCTCCGGGGCGCCATCCTGACCTTTCTGATGGATTACAGCCTGCTGGGCAGTATCCTGGTATGGGCGGATCAGTCCGGCCTCCACTATCCCCTGGCCGCTCTGACGGTTCATTCCTATTTGTGGCATATCATCCTGATTGCCATGGGGATCGGAGCAGGTCTCTCCCGGGAGGCGGACAGGTCCCGGGCCGGCTTTGTCCACGGGACGCTGATCTACGGAACCGGCTGCCTGACAGCTTCTCTGATCAATTATTTCTGCAATAATATGGGGGAGATCAATATGTTTTACATCAATCCCTCCTGCCCGGTGACTCAGCCGGTATTCCGGCAGATCGCCGCGTGTCTGGGCCGGGTTCCGGCTATTTATATCTATATGGGGGCGACGGTGCTGGGGGCGGGGGCGCTGCATTGGGTCTGGAGACGGGCTGCCGCCATATTGTTTTCTAGTCCTCCACGAAAGAGCGGCTCATAATATAAAATTCATCTTGGCTTGGAAGATACTTCTTTTCCAACGGTTCCAGCGCAGCGTCATAGCGTGCCGCTTCTTCTTCGCTGATTGCCATGACAGGGCTGTCATGATAAATCCACTTATGACCATCCAGTGCATGGGGTCGCAGCTCTTTTACCATCATTGCGGCAGGGTATTTCCCATTTTCAATACAGACATTGTATTTTTTACAGCTTTTGAATCCGCGGCTGACATAGTTGACTGGACTTCCGAAAATGACGATTGTATCATATCCTAACTGCATAGCTGCCTGGAATGAATGTTCCATAAGCATTTTCCCATACCCCATTCTCTGATGAGCTGGAAGAATACTAACTGGACCAAATGTTAAAATTTCTTTTTCAGCTCCATTTTCATCCATCAATTTTGCTTTTGTATACATGATATTGCCAATTACATGACCGTATAATTCCAAAACAAAATCTAATTCCGGAATAAAATCTTCGTGTTCCCGCATGATGTGTACTAAGTAATGTTCTACACATCCCGGTATATAAAGATTATAAAAGGCGTGTCTTGTGATTTCCTCCACAACTGCCCGGTCTTTTTGTTCTTCGTTTCTGATCACGATTTTCTGTTCCATAAATATTCTCCATTCTGCTGCAGAAAACGGCTTAGATAAAGTTCAGGTCAGGGCGGCCCGATGCGTATCGAAGCATAATCTTTTTCATTGTATTGCTTCTGCGATTTGAGCCAGTGCGCTGTAATCAACAAAGTCTGCCTTCGAATGAAATGTTTCTATCATCGCTTTTACCTCAGCGTTTTTCTTTTCTTCCGGAAGCTTTTTGACTTTATGATACAGGAGTGTCATCATGGTTTTATGTATGAAATTTAATTTTTGATAATCAATTCCGCCTCTTAGATGGAAAATGGTGATGTTGTCCATCAAACGGTTAGGGACTTGTTTGCGTATGGACTGTCTGATATTATCTACATTCTCTTTATCAGTCACATCAGCTAATCCCACGGTAACAATGATTAGCTTTGTGTTTTCCTCCAGTGCTTTGATCGTTGTTTTCAAACCGTTGACGCCGCCTGCATATAAGCCGCCAAAATGTATTACAGAATCATATCCGGATAGTGTTTTTACTTCCTCATAGCTGATACAGGGGAAATGAGTTATTTCAGAAAATTTTTCTGCGTATCCCTTAGTTGTTCCATATTGACTGCCATAAACAATTATTTTTTCCATCTTTCATCTGCTCCATAAGTTGTATTCATCACCTGTTCCATTTGTTGCTGCTCTTGAAGCGGTCGG
>CALWQE010000064.1 GCA_944383605.1 uncultured Lachnospiraceae bacterium | reverse complement strand
CGGATAGGCGGCGTTCATTCAGGGATGCCTCATGTGCCCGCCAGATTTTCATCTTTGGCGGTATGTTGGCTGCCGGGCGCATGCAGGCTTCGTCTACGCTATATTTTAATAGAGAAATGAATTATTGCAAGGGTTTTCTGAAAGAATTAGGCGGAAAGTCCGCCGCCTAGCAGGCGGCCCACGGCCTTTTCACCTCGATGGCCTTCTTCGGGCACATCTCCTGGCAGCAGTAGCATCGGATACATTTTTTATAATCATATACCGGCGGAGCCGAACGGCCCCTCCGGAAATCCAGCGCCTTTCCCTCTACCGGGCAGCTGTCCACACAGACGCCGCAGCGGACGCAAAGCTCCGGCCTGATCCAGGGACGCGGCTGAAATGGCCGCATCACCTGGCGCAGCAGCTTCCAGGAAGCCCGCTCTGACCGGGGATCTCTGTCCACGTCAAAATCCGCCTTTCCCCAGCGGGCCACCGCTTCCTCCATGGAAATCGGCACCACAGAACCATTCTCATGGGCGCTGTCCGCCCCATCCTTCTCCTGCACCGTGACCAGCTCGATCTGATTTTCCTCCATTCTGCCGATCCCATACTGGTTTCCGCAGAAATTGGTGGGAACCAGCGCCGGATTCAGGTTAATCAGCCGGCAGAACACCGTATCCAGCGCCACCGGGTCATCGGAAAACAGCAGCACCCCCATCTGAACTGGCGTCCCTGACCCGGGGCCGTTTCCTTCCATGGCCACAATTCCATCCATAATATGCAGCCGGGGCTTCAGCGCCCTGTGGAGATCGCAGAGCATAGCCGCAAATGGTACGGCGCCGGGAAAATGCACATGACCGGCGCTCTTATGCCTGCCCTGGACGCAGCCGTACAGATTTTTCACCGCCCCCGTCACCCGTTCCAGGGCATGGGTTTTCATCTTACAGATATTGATGATGCAGTCCGCCTCCACAGCCGCCCGGCTGAGAGTAAATTCTTTCGCCGCCTTTCCCTCCGGCCAGGAAAACAGCACGCCCTCATGAAAATTTCCCGGAACCGCCCCCGCCTCTCTGGCCGCCTCCAGGATGCCGGACTCCCGGGCCACATCCTCAAAGGACTGGGTTCCCGGGGAATCTCCATATAAAAGAGAGCCGCAGCCGGCCTCCTTCGCCAGCCCGGCCACTGCCAAAAAAACTGCCGGATGGGTCGTTACCGCCTGCTCCGGCCTGGCTTTTTTCAGCAGATTGGGCTTCAGCAATACCTGTTCGCCGCTGCTGATAAACCGTTCCATGCCACCCAGGCAGGTCAGGCCGTCCCTGACCGCCCGCCTTACCATCTCCGGCTCATAGGCAGGGCAGGGGATCACCGCCACCCTGCTTTTGCCATTTCGCTCCATATCAGTCTCCTTTCCGTCCCGCGATCACCCGGATCACAGCCGCGATCAAAATAAAAGGCAGGTACCGGATCAGAACAGCCGCGCAAAGCTCTCCCCAGGGAAAATAGTCCATCAGTCCTGCCTCCCGGTATACCGACAGGACAGATAAAATCTGAAAGACCATCAGCACTGCGATAATCACCAGAAAGATCCCGGCCACCGCAGCCAGAGGGCTTTTCCTGCCAGCCGTCCGTCCGGTCGCCGCCTGTCCCGCCGCCTGCTGCCCGGCAGAGCGGCCCGCCTGCATCTGACGCCGCCCTTCCCAGGCTGGCCGGGCTGTCCTTCCGGCCGCGTTTTCACCGGCAGTCCGCCGGAGCCCTTCCCGAAGCCCCGTCCTGCGCCCCATGCTGCCGCGGCCCGCCGCCTTTGCCTGCCTTACCTCTCTCTGATAGTGAACCAGCTCCTCTTTCCTCTCATTGGCCACCGGCCCCGTGTAGTACACCGGCTCCCTGACGAAGCTTTTGCAGTAAGCGCAGTAATGCTTCCACTCCATCCGCCTGTCGCAGACAGGACAAATGTATTTGCCGTCGATCATGCTCTGCCTCCCCCTTTCCAGGCTCCGCCGCAGGCGGAAAATATTGCTTTTATTCGTTATAGCCTTCTATCCGTTCCACACCGTAAAATTTCGCCATCCCGCCGTTTGGCCAGGAGGTAGGGTCTTCCAGATCCAGATCCTTTAGTCCGTAGACCGCGCTGTAGCCGGTGGACGGATTGACCCGCGGAATGGCCACCGTCATATTTCCCCCATCCCGCTCCTGCTCAATATAAGCGATCCGATCGGCTGTTTTTACATAGCTCTGGTAAATATCATCACAGCCTGCGAAAAACTGGCTGGCGGCACAGATGACAGCCACTGCGCAGATCATCGCCGCCGCCTGCCTGCTGCCCGTCCGAAAGAGGGGCGTCAGCAGCACAGCGCTGGCCAGAATCAGAAACATAACCGGCCCCTCCATGCTCCGCTCATAATAATCCGCCGCCAGCACCATAACATAATTGGCCAGCAGGCTGGCGGTCAGACAGATCAGAGACAGTTCCCGGTACCGCCGCTCCACCTTTCCCGCCGACGCCAGAATCCACACGACGGCAAAGAGAATCACCAGAATGCGAAACTTATCGAAATAGACCCAGCACGCCTTTACGAAATGTCTCCACAGCGCCTCCAGGCTCTGCTCAGACGCATATTTCCCCAGCGTAGCCGGCCTGGTCACCATAAACAGATAGCCCGCCACTCCGGTTATCGATGAGAGATAAAAACGAACCGGAACCTTTTTCTTCTGCAGCAGCCTCCGGCAGCCGATCACCAGGATCCCTGTCCCGACCGCCGCAAACGACAGGCTCTCCAGCCACGCGCCGGCGATAAAGCCAAACAGCACCCACACGATCTGTCCCGGCAGCGTCCGCTGGAACCGCCAGCTGCCGTCCCGGCCCAGCCACAGCATCATAAAAGGATACAGATAGGCCATGGAAACCACCGCGGCCCACAGATAATTTACCGAGCCGGAAATCCACAGATAGACCTGCCCAAAAGAAGGGATGTAATACCAGATCAAAGAAGCCAGCGTCAGCACCAGTCCTCCGGCCAGCAGCCCGCCCGGCTTTTTTTCCTCTCCTGCTACGGTAATTTTATACATCAGCCAGATTTGCAGGGTATACATAAAAGCGCTGACAACATTAAAAACCATTTTGGGAAGCATCATAAACAGCTGGGCCAGGGAATGTCCCAGCACCCTCCCGTTCATCAGCTCACAGTGCTTGGCCATAGACGCCGGGATCTGGGCGATACTGGTAATCCGCTCCCCCGTGGCAAAGCTGAAAGCATAGGTATAATCATCTACATAATACAGCGTCAGGCAGTTCAGAATCAGCATTACCGCAAAAATCACTGCCAGAACGATCCATTGGGAGTTTCTTTCCAATTCTTTTTTCATCTGCTGCGTATTCTCCAATCTTACATCATTTTTTAGGGATACAGGCAGGCGGGTATTTCCAGTCCGCTGCGCTGCCTGCTCATAGCCGAACGGCCCCTTCGATCCGGTTAAATTATACAAAAAATTACAGGGCTTTGCAATCCTTTAGCCTGATTGCCGCCCGAAAGCTCCCCGGCCCTTTTTCCGCTGTCAGCCCGCCTTCATACCGCCGGGCAATCTCCCTCAAAACAGGCATGACAGAACCTTCGTCCCCTTCTGCCTCCCTGTCCTTTGCCTCTTTTTCCCGGCTGACTGTATATTCTGTCTCAATGACGCAATATCCATCTTCCTCATAAGCCG
>CALWQE010000063.1 GCA_944383605.1 uncultured Lachnospiraceae bacterium | reverse complement strand
ATCAGATGATGGAGGAAACAGGGGCTTTTCCCACCACGTCTCAGCCGTCGCCCCAGGATTTTCTGGATATTTTCCAGGAGGCGAAGGAAAAGGGGGATGACGTGATCTGTATCCTTCTGTCTTCCGCGCTGAGCGGTACCTGCCAGACGGCAGTTCTGGCCAGGACGATGGCAGAGTATGACAGGATTTATATCGTGGATTCGCTGACCGCTACCTATAGCATTAAAATCCTGACGGACTACGGGCTGCAGCTGGCGCAGGAAGGAATGCCGGCTGGCGAGATTGCAAAAAAGCTGGATCAGCTGAAGTCCCATGTGAAGGTGGTGGCGGCTTTGAATACGCTGGAATATCTGAGCCGGGGCGGAAGGATCAGCAAGGCGGCCGCGGCCATCGGAGATATGGCCGGACTGAAGCCTCTGATTACAGTAGCAGAGGACGGGAAGGTGCAGCTGTTTGGAAAAACTCTGGGACGGAATAAGGCGATCAGCCAGATTATCCGCCATATCCAGTCTGTGGAGATAGACAGCCGCTTCCCTGTGTACAGCGTATATTCTTATGGAACAGACAACAGCAGCCGGTTTGAGGAAAAACTGGCTGCCGCGGACGTCCATGTTACCAGGAGGCTGCAGATCGGGACTGTGATCGGCGCCCATGTGGGGCCGGAGGCGTTCGGCGTCATATTTGTAACAAAGATGTGACGGGGCAGAGAGAAAAGTTTATATACATTTTATAAAAAAGGATACTTTTTCTTAAATATAGCAGGTTATAATAGATACTAATATTCGGCGATGAGCGGGCAATAGGAGCCCGGAAGAAAGTGAAGGAAATGGGATGGGAAAGCTGTCGCAGCTGGAAAAAAAGGTGATGATAAAACTAAACTGCCGGTGTCATCCGGCGGTGGAACGGCTGATGCTTTTTGTGACAAAGCTGGGAAACGGCGGGATGATATGGATCGCGGTCAGCATCTTTCTGGCGCTGTCGGGCAGGCGGACAGAAGGCTTTCTGACCATTATCGCGCTGGGGATAACGGCGTTTCTGATTAATCTGGTTATCAAGCCAATGTTTACCAGGAAAAGGCCTTATGAACTGATTCAGAGTGTCAGGACGAAGCTGAATCCGCCCTTTGGCTCTTCCTTTCCCTCCGGACATGCAGCCTCCTCTTTTGCCGCGGCGGCCATGCTCTGGCTGGTTCACGCGCCTTACTGGGGCCTGGCGCTGGCGCTGGCCGGGATGATTGCTCTGTCCAGGGTATATCTGTGCGTCCATTTTCCTTCTGATGTGCTGGCGGGCGTGATTTCAGGCATTGTGATTTCTTATGTGACCTATCTGGTGGCTTGCCGTGTGGGCGGCCAGTTTATGGGAGAGTGGCTGGAGCAGCAGGCGGCATGGTGGATGAATCAGGTCAGGCAGGCGATGATATAGGCCGGTCGTAGGGAAAAAGATAAAATAGCAGAAAGGAATGGCGGTATGATGGGATGGATCGAGAAGAATCAGTGGCGAATCACCGCAGTCATTCAGATGGGGATCTGTCTGGCGGCGGTCGCGCTGTCCGTAAGAAGAACCGGGAAAAGGAAAAGAAGGAAATAAGAAAATAAGAAAATAAGAAAATAAGAAAAGTCCCCTGCTGACTGCTCTTTGCAGCATGAAGCAGGGGACTTTTCTGATCCGGCGATGTGCAGGCAGAAAAGCGGATGGGGAATATCCCCTTGGCCTGAGACGGCTGTGGTTTCATATCTGCCCCGTGTTCTGCAAAGATACGCGAGATTTAAAACCACCCTCCCCGTCTTCTTCTGTGACGGCCAGCAGCAGTATGTAAATCAGGGCGGTAAGGCCGGTGGTGAAAACCAGGCCGGCTGCGCTGCTCAGGCCAGATGGGCCGAACAGGGCGCTGCCCGCCGTTTTGGCGGCCCAGTGAGCCAGGAAAAAGGCACACAGAGGACGGGCCAGATGAGGGAGGGGGCGGAAGGAAACTTCCGCATACCGGCGGACTGCAGTCAGGTGGAGAAAACAGAGGGCCACTTCACTGACCAGCATTCCGAACAGGCAGGCGGTGATGCCAAATATAGGGATGCCGAATATTACAAAGGCCAGCTGGATGATCAGAGAGATCAGGTTATGGGTGAAGGTAAGGGATGTTTTTCCCATGCCGTTTAAGATGCTGCCCATGGTAGTGGCGATGTACAGGAAGGGGCAGAGCCATGCCAGGTTCTGAATAAACAGCCCGGCGGTTTCATTTTTAAAAAAAAGGATTCCCATTTCCATCCCGTGGAAAATAAAAATGCCGGTGCATAAAATGCCGACAGACAGGCAGAAGCGCAGGGAGGCGCTGGCATTCCGGCTGATTTTTCTGACGTGGTTCAGGGACTGGGCTTCCGCTACGTCAGGCAGCAGCATAACGGCGATGGAATTTGTCAGCGCGGAGGGAAACAGAATAAAATGCATGGCCATGCCGTTTAAAGTTCCGTAGACAGCCAGCGCCTGGGAGGAGGTCATCCCGTACATTTGAAGCCTGCCGGGAATCATAACAGCCTCCACGCTTTGGAGGCCGCTGAGAATCAGCCGGTTGGCCGCCAGGGGAACTGCCATTTTCAGGATAGAGATACATGCCTGGCTGAGAGAAAGCGAATAACCGGCTGAGGCAGCCGGGGCTGCAATGGGCCGGAATCGGGTGATAGAGTAGGCGGCGGCGGTAAAAAGCATAGCGCCCGCTTCCCCGGCAAAAAGGCCGGCCACAGCGATGAAAGGGGTGACTTCCCGGCCGGAGGCCAGCGTAACCTGAGCGGCCAGGTATACGGAAAAAACACGGATCAGCTGTTCCGCCAGCTGGGAAAAGGCAGGGATGGAAGCCTTCTTCTTTCCATAGTAATAGCCGCAGATGGAGCAGTGGACAGCGTTGACCGGTATGGTCAGAGCCATTACCTTCAGCATGGGCGCGCACCTGTCCTCCAGCAGGATGCGGCGGGCAATCCAGGGAGAGAAAACATACAGCAGCAGGCAGCTGAGCAGAGAAAGGGAAAAGGAAATCAGAAAGCCTGCATGGAAAAACCTGCGGCAGTCGGTCTCTCTGGAGACAGAGGAGGCCACATAGCGGGAGACAGAGGTCTGAACCGGCCCGCAGCAAAAAGAAAAACATACGCCGAAAACCGGGAAAATCAGCTGATACAGTCCCATGCCCTCCGCGCCGATCAGGTCGGAGAGATAAATACGGTAAAAAAAGCCCAGGATACGGGTAATAAAGCCGGCAGATGTCAGAATCAGCGTACCGGTAAGAAGAGGATTTTTATAGCGCAAGAGATCACCTGAAGGATAAGGTTGATTCAATTTATGTGCGTTAATGAGAAAATAGTCTTGTGTAAAAACAAAAGGGTAACAATTCAGCCATGCAGAAAAAGGAAGATATTGGTGAAGAATCGGTTGAAGAAGAATAGGGATTATGATATGATTATCATCAAGAAGCAGAAAAGGCGGTCGGCGTGTGCTGATCGCCTTTTGGAGGATTGAAAGATGGAAAAAAAGCGTGTGGCGGTGGGTATGTCCGGCGGAGTGGATTCTTCGGCAGCGGCATGTATTCTGCTGGAGCAGGGATATGAGGTGATCGGCGTTACGATGGATACCTGGGACTGCCATCCCGGGGGAAAAGAGCAGGAGCGCAGCGGCGGCCTGCCGGCGGAGGATGCCAAAAAGGTGGCGGCTATCCTGGGTATTCCCCATTATGTGGCGGATTTCAGGAAGGAATTTGAAGAGCATGTAGTCCGGTATTTTGTGTCAGAATATCTCTGCGGCAGAACGCCCAATCCCTGTATTGCCTGCAACCGGTATGTAAAGTGGGAAGCGCTGCTGAAATGGGCCGGCAGGCTGGGCGCGGATTATATTGCCACAGGGCATTACGCCCGGATCGACAGGCTGGCAAACGGCCGGTTCGCCCTGCGCCAGTCAGTGACGGCGGCAAAGGATCAGACATATGCGCTGTACAGCCTGACCCAGGAGCAGCTGAGCCGGACGCTGATGCCGGTAGGAAGTTATGAGAAAGAAGAGATACGCCGGATCGCTCTGGAAGCCGGACTGCCTGTAGCGGGGAAGCCGGACAGCCAGGAGATCTGTTTTATCCCGGATCAGGACTATGCGGGATTTATCGAAAGGTACACGGGAAGGAAGGCGCCGGAAGGGAATTTTGTGGACCGGTCCGGCCAGGTGCTGGGAACCCATCGGGGAATGATTCATTATACCATCGGCCAGCGCAGAGGGCTGAACCTGCCGGCAGGCCGCCGGGTATTTGTGACAGAGCTGCGGCCTGAGACGAACGAGGTAGTGATCGGCGAGGGAGACGATGTATTTACAGACCGTCTGGTTTTCGGCAGAATTAATTGTATGGGGGCAGAGAATCTGGCCGGCGTCGGGACTGTGACGGGGAAAATCCGCTATGGCCATAAAGGAGCGCCATGCCGGATCCGTGATCTGGGCGGCGGGCAGATGGAGTGCATCTTTCTGGAACCGGTAAGAGCCGTGACGCCGGGACAGGCAGTGGTCTTTTATGATGGAGATACAGTGCTGGGCGGCGGAACGATTCTGAAATAGAAAGTACAAAAGATCAGGAGAGGAAGGGATGGAAGGATGAGAGGAACGGGGAAAGGAAAGACAAAAGAAAAAGCAGCGGTCTGGCTGCTGATTCTGGCGATGGCGCTGACTGCGGCAGGCTGTGCGGGCAGCGAGAGCCAGGTGCGCAGAAAGGAAACAGCGGCGGGAACGCAGGCTGCCGCCGCGCAGACAGGAGAAAACCTGACGGAGGAAGAGACAAAACCGGCTGAGGAAGAGACAGCGGAAGGGACGGCTGCCGGAAGACAGGAAGAGGAAACCGAGGGGGAGGAAGAGACATCGGCAGACGGCCGGGAGGAGCCGGAAGGCGGGGAGACGGATTTTGAGGAGCGCAGTGAGACTGTTTACGCCACAGCCGGCGTCAGAATCCGCAGAAGCCCTTCCACGGACGGTGAAGTGGTGGGCATCCTGAATGAAAATGAAAGTATTCTTCGCACCGGGTACAGCGAGGAGTGGAGCAGAGTGGAATATGAGGGAACGGAATGCTATATATCCTCAGAATATCTGACATTGGAGGAGCCGGCTCAGACTGCCGGCTCCGGCGGCGTTTATTATGGAAATGGAGAGGGGCCGCTGGTATGCATTGATGCGGGCCATCAGGGAAAAGGCAATTATGAGCAGGAACCGGTGGGGCCGGGGGCAGCGGAAACCAAGAATAAAGTAGCTGCCGGCACCCAGGGCGTATCCACCGGGACGCCGGAATATGTCCTGACCCTTCAGGTGGCGGAGCGGCTGCGGGATGTGCTGCTGGAGCGGGGCTATCAAGTGGTGATGGTCCGGGAAAGCCATGATGTGAATATCAGCAATGCAGAGCGGGCACAGACTGCCAATAGCTGGGAATGCGGCGCTTTTATACGAATCCATGCCAACGGCTCCGAAAGCAGCCTGGCCAGCGGTGCGCTGACCATGTGCCAGACCGAAGCGAACCCATACTGCGGGGATCTTTACACGGAAAGCCGCAGCCTGTCAGAGGCAGTGCTAAAGGGCTTTACAGAGGCTACAGGAGCCGGGAACAGGGGCGTCACAGAAACCGATACCATGAGCGGCATCAACTGGTGCCAGGTGCCTGTAACGATTCTGGAAATGGGCTTTATGACCAATCCGGAAGAAGATCAGAAAATGGCGGAAGACAGCTATCAGCAGCAGATGGCGGAGGGAATCGCCGATGGGCTGGACGCTTATTTTCAGTGAAAATCTATTGACGGCTGGAAAGAAGGATTGTATAATATAAGAACTGCCGTAAGAATGCCAGAGGGCGGCGCGGCATCATATTACCAGGAGAAGTACCCAAGTGGCTGAAGGGTCTGGCTTCGAACACCAGTAGGCCGGTAACACGGTGCGAGGGTTCAAATCCCTCCTTCTCCGTTTTCAGAAAGCAGGCGGATGGATATGTCCGTCTGTTTTTTATTTCATAGGAAACTGCGTTCCCTATGAAACAAAAATGCTCCGCAGGATTCTTTTTCACTTCCTTTTTTTAATAAAATGTGTACAATAAGGATAGGGAAAGGTATCTTTTGCACAAAGGGGGAAAATAACGCATGGAATTAGAGAAGAAACGGGTTTTGCAGATGATGCGGAATCTGACGCTGCAGCAGATTTATACATTTTTCCGGGCGGTGGAGTATGAAAACCTGACCTGGGCCGCCAGGGATTTGAATCTGAGCCAGGCAGCTGTGAGCCGGATGATCGCGAATATGGAAAATGAACTTGGACTGATCTTATTTGTGCGTAAGGCGCGGGGGACAGAACCGACGCCGGCAGCGAAAATCTTATATGAGAACTGGAGAAAAGCCTTCCGCTCTATGGAGGGATCTTATGAGGCGGCCTACCGGGCCCAGCTGGGCTATATCAAACGGTTTCGCTTCGGAGTGGTTTCTTTTGAACAGGAGCTGACGCCGCATATCGCGCTGGCCAGGTGGTTTGAAGAAAAATATCCGCATATCGACCTGTCGATTGAATACAAAACGGTAGACGAGCTGCGGGAAAGACTGACAGGAGAAAAATATGAAGCGATTCTGGTAAATACGCTGGAAGAGGACGATCTGAAGGCGAAGGGCCTGTGTACCCGGCGGATCGCCAGAATGCCCTGCTGTATTTACATTCATAATACAAATCCGCTCTATCAGAAAAAAGAACTGCATTTTTCGGATTTTAATCAGCAAAATCTGATTTTTGTCGGTTCCCGGGGAATCGGGCGCTCCGGGGCCATTAAGGCATTCTGCCGCAAATATGGGCTGCCGGAGGAAAAGCTGTATTTTGAATCGGACTATAAAAATGCGCTGATTGTTTTTCTGCGGGGGAGAGGCGTGCTGTTTTCTGAGGGGCTGATCCATGACCTTCCTGAGAAAAGCTGCAGGCAGCTTAGGGTTTCAGAATTTGATTCCGGCCTCAGCATGGTATGGAACGGCGACAGCACTCCCCT
>CALWQE010000062.1 GCA_944383605.1 uncultured Lachnospiraceae bacterium | reverse complement strand
AGCGGGGTAGAGATAAAAATCCAGACAAAAATATAGCTTCTGGGCAGATTGTTTCCCCGGACGGCAAACCCCCGGTAGAGAAAAATATCATCCCAGTTAGTAAAGTCGGAAAAGGTTTTTACCGCCTGAATCATCCCGCCTGCCGGGTCTTTCCACAGCACCGGCATGGACAGGATATACAGGCCGATGCAGAGAACGGACACCCCGGCCACTGCCAGAAATCGGCGGCCGGCCTGCTTCTGCACCATTCCCTGAATCAGGCTGACCAGCATACAGGAGGCGATCACCACCGCCCCCACGATCCGCACATTCGTACACAGCGCCGACATCGCCGCCAGCAAAATCCCGTTTTTCACTGCAGGCCTGTCCAGAAAAGCTGCCGCCGCGTACAGATTATAAATGACAAAGGAAAGAAAAACAATGTCTTTAATATTATAAAAGGATTCCGCCAGCATCCTGGGGGAAATCACCAGCATCGCCGTTCCCAGCAGCGCTCCCCAGAAGCTTCCGGTCAGCCGCTTTCCCAGGAAATAAAAGGTCAGCGCCGCCAGGAAAAAAAGAAGGAAGGTATAAAAATGACGGATCAGATATACAGTGCGCAGCGGCAGGGAAAAGCCAAAAAGATGCTCGATCACCGCCATCGGCAGCTGTACCGCCACCCCATAATAACGGTCTGTATAGGTATCCAGATCCTCAATCTCCTGGAAATTTACTGTCTCCGTCACCACATCCGACACAGAGGGCACCAGATATTTATATGTCACCAGCGTACTGTTTCGCTCTACATTTTCATCGACAGAGATGCCATAGTCCCGGAACGCCAGACAGCCGTAAAGAAACAGAGCCGTAAAAAATATGACTGCCCACAGCTTCTGCCTGTTCTCCAATATTTTTCTCATATTCGTCTCCTTCCTGACGCTCCGGCCGCGTCATCTGGTTTCTGAATCCTGGCTGTATCCTTTCGTCTCTGCCACCAGCCCGATTTCATGGATCGACCAGTTGTTAATATTTTCCTCGTCCACTGCCCCTACCTGCAGCCGGATATACCGGCACTCCACGGGCGAAAAGGTGTAATGGATGCCGTCTTCCGTTGCCGCGTCTGTCTCAGTCCACTCCTGTCCGTCTCCGGAACAGAGGATTGTCAGGTTTTTGCCCTCGTCTCCGGGACTGGTATAGGAGTCCAGGGTCAGCCCGCTGATGGTGACATCACTCTTCAGACGGATCTCATAATACATCCCTTCCGTCTGTGCTGTGCCGCTGGTCCACCGGGTCTCCAGATTGCCGTCATAGGCCAGATAAGCCTCATCCTGCCGGGCAGAGGTCTCCGCCCCTCCGATCACCGACATAGCCGGCTTTCCTTCCTCTCCCAATTCTCTCCTGGCCAGGAACGCCACCGACAGCCTGGCTTCCTCTGCCGTCTCATGGCGGATGATTATATCTGTCACCTGCATTCCTTCACAGAAACCGCTCCGGTCGGTCTCCACCGAATCAAATTCCCGGGTCAGCTCCAGCTTTGTATAATTTTCTCCGTCAGCTGACACCAGCACTTCCAGCCCTTCCATCAGCTGCCCGTCGGAGCCCTGAAGATAAATTTTATCCAGCGCCGCCGGCTCCCGGCTGCTGCCGTGTATTACGGTCTGGCTCCCGTCACGGCTCATTTCCCACTCCATGCCGGTCACATCATACCGCAGCGTATCCTGGCTTTCTTCCAGCGTACATCGCATAGAAGGATCATAGGCGCGCCGGAACAGAGAGCTGAACTTAATTCCATCCACCCAGACTACCTTCTCCTCATCATAGAGATAATATTGGTTCAGCCGTTCATCCTCATAGGACTGGGTATAAGCCGTCACAATATAATCCGCCTCATCCTGATTCTCTACATGAACGATCCTGTCCCTGTGCTCCGGCGGCATAAACGTAATCGTATTCTCCGGCAGGATCCACACCTTGATCTGTTCCCTTCCATCCTGTTCACAGGCATAGCGAAGCAGGTCATAATGGCTCACATTCCAGTAATCCTTCTGAAAATAATCATCCACAAAGGGCAGGGCAATCCGGTTAAAGAAGCAGTATTCATACGGATGGTTCAGGCCGATCCAGACCGCAGCCCCAAGAACCGCAGCCCCTGTTACCCCCTGACAGACCCGCAGAGCCGCCTTTTTTCTGGCCGCAGCTGCCCGCCAGATGACGCCGATTCCATAGAGCATCACCAGCACCATCATCGGATAGACGAAGTAGAAATGGCGCCATCCATTATAGAGCACCGGCCGGCTGACCAGAACATAGACAAAGGGCACGATCAGATTCACCGCCAGGCCGATATAGTACCAGTCCGTTTCCTTCGGCCCATGCCTGCGGATCAGGCCCTTCGCCCCTCTGACTGCCAGGGCGCCGGCTCCAACGAAAAACATCAGCAGATAAAAAACCGGGGTCATAATGCCGATATTGACAAAAAGATAATACCAGGGCAGCTCTGTGGACAGCACATACCGGCCCATAAAAAAGGTGTAGGCGTACCAGACCACATAGTTGGAAAAGGTATCGATCAGGTTCAGAATTTCCTGCCAGGTATTTTCCCATATCACAGGCGTCATCACAAAATAAAAGGCGAAACAGAGAATCGCAGTGCCCCAGCAGTAAAAAAATGTTTTCTTCCACTTTTTCACGCCGATGCTTTTCACAAAAGCCAGAATCAGGCAGACTGCCACCACCATGGCTCCCACGATCCGCACATTTGTGCACAGGGCGCCGAAAAAAGCAAAGGGAATCAGCCGTTTCCATGAAAAATTTTCCATGCATAAAAGGCCAAAATACAAAGCAATCACAAAGACGGACAGAAACATCATGTCCTTAATATTATAAAAGGACTCTGCCAGAATCCGGGGCGTCAGAATCAGGATGGCCGTCCCCAGAAGGGCCATGTATTTCCCATTGCCCAGCTTACGGCAGATTTTATAAAAAAATACCGCAGCTGTGAAATACATGAGAAAATTATAAAGATGACGCATCAGAAATACTTTCCGGATATCCAGCCGGAATCCGAAAAGATGCTCCACCACCACAGCCGGAATCTGCACCGCCATGCCGTAATACCGGTCCTTATACTCCTTCAGCGGCGTTAATTCCGGGAAATTCACCGTCTCTGTCACCACGTCCGACACAGAGGGCATGATATATTTATAGGTAATCAGACTGCTCTCCCGCTCGATCAGCTCATCTGTGGAAATGCCGTAATCCTTCACCGCCGTCAGCCCATACAGGAAAAAGGCGGCAAAAAACAGAATCACCACACCGTATGCCCTGATATTTTTTTTCAACTGATTTCTCATATCTGCCAAATTTCTTTCCATGCCCCTTTCCTTCTTTACTCTGAAAGCCTGCCGCCGGATAGGCGGCGTTAATTCAGGGATGCCAAATGCGCCCGCCAGATTTTCATCTTTGGTGGTGCGTCAGCTGCCGGGCGCATGCAGGTTTACTCTGAATGAATGCCAAATGCGCTCGCCAGATTTTCATCTTTGGTGATATGGCGGCATTCATTCAGCCTCCGCCGACCTCTGTATACAAAGTCAGTTCATGGACGGACCAGTTGGCCGCCGTCCCATCCGGAATCTCTCCCAGCTCCAGGCGCAGATACCGGCATTCTGCCGGCTCAAACTGAAAATCAATCTGATCCTGGCTCTCTGCCTCTACGCTGACCCAGTTATGGCCATCCTCCGACACCAGGATTTCCAGCGCCGCCGGATAATCCCCGATACTGTCTCCCAGCTCCAGCCGTACTCCGTTCAGGACGCAGCTTTCTGTCAGCTGGGCAGTGATCCAGGTTCCCTCTGTCTGGGCGCTGCCGCTGGACCATCTGGTAGTCAGGTCATGGTCTGTCATATTTTCCGCCTGGTCGCTGTTCACCGAGGCGGTCAGGCTGCCGATCCTGCTGCCGGAACGAAACAGCTCGTCCCTGTCTTCATCCTGATAAAATCCCAGCTGGAAGGTACAGCCTCCCTCACACTGATTCCAGTGTCCGATTCGGATCTGGCAGATCCGGGCCTCCGGGAAGGAAGCCCACAGGGTATCTCCCCAGATCTCATAATCCAGGCCCCCATAGAGCGTCTGCCAGGTTTTCCCGTCCTCTGAAATTTCCAGGGTAAAGCCTTCATAATAGCTGGCGTCCGACAGGGTTAAAGACAGCGTACCGGATATCAGCGTTTCCGGCAGAACAGCAGTCAGCAGCGTCTGACTGTCTGTGTCTGTTTTCTCCCACCGGATCTGATTCAGCTGCGCCGACAGGCTGCCGTCCTCATTTTCCTTTACGGCGGCAGTATCTGCCAGCTGCTGTCCGGCGGCAGCTGTATATTCGCTGATCAGATTGGGCTTGATCTCCTCCAGTCCGGCGATCATAGCCCGGGCGATGGCCATTCCGCCCCGGTCGGAAGGGTGGACGATGTCCCTGATATAGTCGGAACGGTTCCACTGGTTAATGCCTGTGGTGCCATAAATATCAATAAAAGGAATGCTCATGGCCTCCGCCACTTCCTCCATGGCGTCCCGGTAATCCTTTGTGGTCAGCCCCAGATCATTGACCGCAAACTGATCTGTATCGCTGTTAGCCGGTACAGAACCGTCCTCCGTCTCCGGCCCTCTGCCACTCAGCGGAGAGGCCAGCACAATCACCGCGTCCGGCGCCTTTTCCTGGAGCTTTATAATCGTGGAAGCTACCGCTCCCATAAAAGTGGTTTCATCAAAAGGAACGGACAGATCGCCAATCGGCACATTAGAGCCCATGTCATTGGTGCCGCCCATCACGATCACCAGATCCACATCCTCCGGGACGGATACCTCGATCCGGTCACTGCTGCACAGATAACCTTCATGCTCTGTCGTCCCTTCCGGGGCTTCTGTCACATTATCAAAGCCGGGACGGCTGTTGTAGCTCCCGTCCGGGTTGGCATACCACACCTGCTCGCTGCGGGCGAAGGTGCTGCTGCCGATGCCCCGGTTGTAATGCTTCTCGAATCCAAAATATTCCGTCACATAGGACTGCCATTTTTCCTCCTGGGTAATGCTGTCCCCATAGCTGCACCAGGTTTTCCCTGCCCAGCTCAGTCTGGACACCTCGCCCTCCACCGCCTGAATATTGATAAAGCGGTTTTCCGCCTCAAGGCTGCCGCTCTGATTCCCGTCTTTCCCCTGTCCGAGAACCAGGCTGAGGCAGACCAGATTGCACAGCACTGAGACAGCCAGGGCGCCAGCGCCAAGATAACGCAGCAGATGATTTTTCTTTTTATCCATATTTCCGTCACCGCCTTTTCAACGAACCTTTGATCCGGTCCCTGAGGTCCTTCGCCAGGAACGCCTGTCCCATATGGATCACCGAAGGCCGGGTCGCCCGGTAAAACAGCGGCGCCGCCACAGTTACCACGATCTGAGTCGCCAGGGTAGCCGTGGCCGCTCCCAGCGCTCCCAGCACCGGAATCAGCAGGTAATTCAGAATAAAATTCACAATTACGCCCCAGATAGGGAAAATTTCCGAGTATCGCTGCAGCCCTTCACAGACCAGCCAGGTATTTCTGGCCACTGACAGATGGGAAAAAAGGGTGCTCCAGATCAGTACCAGCAGAACCGGCACTGCACCCATAAACTCCTCTCCCGCGTACAGCCAGATAATCAGGCGGCCAAAGACCGTAACGCCCAGTCCTACGCCGATGCCCATCCAGATCATAATAGAATACAGCGTCCGCAGCCGTTCATGATAGTTGGTTTTTGTCGTATAACCCTCCATAATCGCAGGCCGGTAAGAATTCATAATCGCATTGGGAATAAATACCCACATCATCGCCACTCCGTAGGCTACGCCGTAAAGCCCGTTTTGATAATCCCCCGCTTCCTGCCCCAGCATCTGTCCGATCATTAATTTATCCATCTCCGAATAAATTACCGTGATCATGGAAGCCAGGATAAAATGGCAGCTCTGGGACAGCAGCCGCTTCACCCAGGAAAACTGGAATCCAAACCGCTGTCCACCCTCTTTTTTATACAGAAACAGCAAAATCGCGCCTACCACCAGCGCTTCCAGCGTTGTGGCAAAGGCGAAAAACTCCACCGGCATAGAGGCCGCCAGGCCGATCACCCGCCAGAGCGCCACCACCATATAGGTGATGCCCTTGGCGATCGCCACATGCTTGGAATTTAAATGAGACTGAAACCAGAAATCAATCAGCTCCGCCGCCTTAAAGATCAGGGAAAAGGACTGCAGCAGCGTAACCGTCATATAAATTGGCGTAAAGTCTGTAGACACAGCTACCACGCCCTGGATCGCAATCACGCAGGCAATGCTGGAAATGATCCGCATCACCAGGCTGGTTCCCAGAATCAGCCCCTCCTGTTCCCGGTTGGCCACCAACTCCTTTACCACGATATATTCCAGCCCCAGCGTCACAAAGGCCGTACACATATTAACATAAGAAGCGCAGTAATTAATCAGCCCAATACTGTCCGGCCCCAGATAACGGTTCAGAAGGGCGTTAATGACAATGGAGACTCCCATCTGGAATACCCGCTCTGCGATCATCCATATGGAGTTGTTTACAATTCTGTTTTCAATCTTCAGTTTCTTCATGGTTCCTTCTTTCTTAATCTGTCAGGCTTTACCAGTAACAGCCATCTTCTATCTTTTTGGCCGCCTCCGGCATCTCCTCCGGCAGAGGCCGCACCCAGCCCTCCGCCATAATAGGACGGTATTCCTCCTTGGCCTCCCACCGTTTTCCGGTGATCCCAAACAGCAGCTGCACAGCGCCGCCCATATGGACAGCCTGCTTTCCCGACTCCTTCAGCATCGCCGCCAGAGGAAAACCGTAAGCGCCGCAGCCGATCACTGCCAGGTCAAAATCCTGGGCCATCGCCTCTTCATACATATAGTCCAGAGCCTGAAACCAGTCAGAAAAACGACTGTCTCCTCCGCCGCCGATGGTCTGAACCGCCTTCACGGTCCGCAGCTCAAAATCCGGCAGCCATTTTTTATATTTCTGAAAAGCGTCCTTTCGCTCATACTGCCGCCGTATGGACGTTTCAAAGGGATGGATCACCAGCACCTTTTTTCCGGCCCATCCCATCGTCCAGGGTTCCTCCGCAAAAAAAGGCTCCAGTCCGGACAGATAGCAAAGAGTAGCCTGGGGAAGATATCTGCGGATCATATATTTTTCCATAGGCAGGGTACCCCAGATCGCCAGCATATCCGCCTGAGCGGCAGACTGCTCCATCAGATCCCCGAACCGCATCACCATTTTCTGCTCTCCGGGAAAAAATCCGGCATTGATGCACATAGAGTCCATATTGGCCTCAGGAACGGTTTTGCGCAGCCCCATCCGCACCTCCCTGGTTTTCAGAAAAGCCCGCATCTCCCCGCTGCCAAACCGGCAGGCCATAAAAGGCAGCCCTGACTTCACCGCTCCCTTCAGCCACAGATTGACATGGCTGTCGTCCAGGCAGCGGACATTATCATAATGAATGGTTCGTTTCAGCTTTAGTATATGGCGGACGCCCTCGCAGAAAAAAGCGCCGCCGTAACGAATCTGTTCCAGCATCCTGTCACTCTCTCATCCTTTCCATCAATCAGACATATCCCGGACTCACTGCAAGTCCTATTGGCATCCCTTTTAAATATCCTCATGTTTTGCCGGCCTGCCGCTCTCTGTCAGCGGAAAATCCGCAGAATATTTTTCACCGTTGCGGGAAGGCGTTTCAGCTTCGCCTTCTTTTCCTCCCCGCTGGAGTACCAGAAAGCCTTCGCTCCTCCCTCGATGCCCCTCCATGCCTTTACCACCGGATGGCCCTCGCTTAAAATCCGGCAGAACTTCTTCGTGTAGGTAACATCCGCGATCACATGCTTCGGATGGCGCAGCGGAAAGTCATATTCATAGGTCTTTTTATAATAGACCTGCTTAATCCCGTTGGGCAGCACCTCCATGGAGCCTGCTCCGTGGGTGCCGTCTGCTCCCACCCCGATATTGCTGGTCAGATTCCGGGAAGGAACGATGTCCAGCATGTGGTTGGTCGTCTTGGTATTCCAGATAATGGTCTCAAAATAAGCTTTTCCGGTGCTTTTATGCCACCGGCAGGTTTTTACCTTTTCATCAAAAGCCTCCACCTGGAGCCGCAGCTGCTCCATGGCATGGGGATCGTTCATAAAGGAATATTCCCGGTCAAACAGATCAATGCACCGTTTCCAGGTAGCCCAGCCCCAGATCGCTGACCGGGGAGAGAAAAAATAATCCGCCGTCTCATCCTGATACACATCCAGATGATTCATCCCCGCAATGGTGAAAATCCTGGTGTCATGCTCATATTTGTCCAGCAGCTCCTTGGCGAAGGGGAAAAAGCTGGGTGACGCCACAATATCATCCTCCAGGATCATCCCCTTTTCTACATGGGAAAACATCCATGTAATGGCGTTGTACATGGAAGGATCACAGCCCACATTGGTCTCCTGATAGTTCCGGTATACCTCACAATCCCAGTCTATCCCCTGCTCCGCGATCTCCCGGCACTTACGGATATTTTCCCGGTCGCTTTCCCGGTCCTCTCTGGGGCCGTCCTGGTACAGAAACAGCTGTCTGGGTCTGGCGTTCCTCACCCGCTCAAACACCTGGGCAAAGGTATCCGGCCGTACAAAAAAAACACACAAAACCGCCAGGTCAATGTCCCAGGGCTTTTTTTCCGTATTCTCCATCGCTTCCTCCATCCGCTTTGATTTTTGCCTCTCGATATATTTCCTGATAAACCGTCAGTACCTGACGGGCGTTTTCCTCCCGGTTATGATTTTTCATGGCTCTGTCCCTGGCCCGGCTGCCCAGCCTGCAGGCCAGTTCATCACTGTCAAAAATCCGGGATATCTCATAAGCCAGCATGTAGGGGGCGTCAGCCTGATACAGCAGCCCTTCCTCCCCGTGAACCAGCATCGACTTAACGCCGCCCATATCTGCTGAAACCACCGGCATTCCCAGCGCCATCGCCTCTCCCACCGAATTGGGAGAATTTTCAATCGAAGAAGGGCAGACAAACACATGGGCCAGCCGGTACTGGCCGCACATCTTCTCTTCATCCAGAAATCCGGTAAATACCACGGAATCTTTCAGCTGATACCGATCCAGCAGCCGAAGGATGTACCGGTCATACGCCGACTGGCGCAGCCTGTCTTTCCAGGTTTCATTTCTGGAAATATCCTTGCCCGCCACATACAAAACTGCATCCGGATAGCGCTCCTTCAGGATAGCCATGGCCTCCAGCATATGGTGAAGCCCTTTAATGGGATAGCTTCCCTGGCTGAGAAAAATACTGTGCCTGCAGCAGCGCTCTAATGACCACCGGTTTTCTGCTCTGTAAAAAGAAGCGCGCAGCGTCTCCTGGCACAGATGGTAGGCCGAATCCGGGCTGATCTGCGCCGTACAGGCCCGGTCCCAGTCTGTCCTGCCCATGATATGCCCCGCCTGCTGAATCGCCTGGCATTCTAAAATGCCTCTTTTTATAAATTTTTTCTGCTGCCGCAGCAGGTTTTCTCCCCGGACCAGATCCCGGAAGGTATACTGTTTCTGAACCTTCCAGGGGAGGTTAGCCATAAAGTGAATGGCATAAACCGACACCAGCCCCTGGATGTGGATCATCGTCTGCTCCGGTTTTCCGAAAGCCTTTACCGCCGCCAGAGAGTGGGTATATTCTGTGCCAAATACATGCAGCAAATCCGGCTTCACCTCATCTATAATCTGCCGGAACTGTTCCTCCTGAACCGGGTCGTACCGGTCCAGACGCTTCAGGCTGCTGGAAAAACCATAAAAAACCAGACCGTCTGCCTCTCCCTTTACCGGCTTCGCCGTCCCGGGCATGGGAAAGCAGACCGTCAGCGCTGTCTCCGGACGGGAAAGCAAATCCTCGGACAGCCCTTCCAGCCAGCCGCCGATGGGCGTTGTCCCTGTGTTCAGTGCCCTGGCGATCCGGGGCAGCATAACATTGCAGACCCATAAAACCTTAATTGGATGCTCCATCCTTCACCTCATCTGTCTGTTTTGTATTTCCATCCCGCAGCTTCACCGCCGGATTTCCGGCCCAGATCTCCCCTGCCGGGACATTCTTTGTCACAACGGAGCCTGCCCCGATGACAGCCCCGTCCCCAATATGAACTCCCTTCAGAATAATGGAATGGGCGCCGATAAACGCGCCATTCCCGATCACCACCGGCTTTCTCACCGCATCCTCCCGGTCGTCTACCCGTTTCCGGGACGCGGACAGTTTATGAAAATCTGTATCATATATCTTTACGCTCCCGCCAATTACCACGTCATTTCCGATCGTCACCGACTGATGACAGACAATGGCGCTGTTGGAAATCCCCACCCGGTCTCCGATCGTCAGCTCCGCTCCCGGCACAATGGAAAAAAGCGTCCGATGATCGCCGCCAATCGGATTAGAGGACAGAGATGAATTAATCACTACCCCTTCCCCAATCCTGATCCGGCCATGGCCAAAAATCTTCAGCCTGCCGTGAATCACCGGCATCTCCTTTACCGACACGCTCCGGTATGTGAGAACCATTCTGTTTACGATACAGTCAAACGCTCTGGGAATCAGGGCAATCCATTTTTTTATCATTTTTGTTTCCCTTTCTGTAATCTATTTTCCCATTCTACCACAGGTTTCCGGTTCTTTCCACCCGTTATTTTCCCAAATTCTTTGCTCTTCTTTGCATTCAGGATTGAGCCGCGCCCTGTTTTATGATAAACTGTAATTGTAAAAATAAACTCTTCAGAGGTATCTATGATGATGTATCTTATATTACCTGTTCCGGCCGCCGCCGAATTTTCTGATTTAACAGAGTTATTCGGCAATAACCCTATCAGCTGGCTCAAGTGGGTGATCGTATTTGGCGTCCTGGTATTATCCTTCTACCTTCTTGTCTTTCAGCTGTGGACAAAAATCAATTATTTTTTCAGCCTGGAGCGGAAAATCAAACGGGCGCGCGAGCGGAACCATATCACCCGCGGGCAGCTGCTGCACTATACCAAAAACCGCCGGCGGGATGAAGAAACCCGCCAGTACAAAACCACCTACCAGGCATGGTATGCCTACGAGGCCGGCGGCGTCCGCTATGAAAAACGGATCCCCATGTATTCGCTGCCGCCCCAGACGCTCCAGCTGTTCTGGCTAAATTCTCCCCGCCATGTCTTTCATGCCGGCACACGGCTGTGGCGCCAACCTCTGGGCTGTCTGTATCTGTTTCTGATTCTCGCCGCTTTCGCCATCGCCGGCGCAGCGGGCGTATGGCTGGGCGTTATCTCTGTGTGAAAAGGAATATTGCTATACATTCTGTTTCTGTTTTATGGAACGGCTGGACAGATGAACCGAAGCCAGAATTGATCGAAGACGCGGTTTCAACGATTATGGAAAACCGCTCAGGAACATTAAACTGCCTGTTTCCGGACATAGATATGCTTCTGGTATTTGACTGGGACTGCCTGAATCTGTCCATATACAATTCTCCTGCAGAGACCTGCCCCCTTCTGGCGCAGACCGCCCTCTCGGAAGGTCTGTTCTGGAGACCGGGCATATAAGAAACATCACAGATAAGGAGGACGATTAAAATGCATCAGCTTTTGGGATTTCAGGTCACTATCGGCCGGACAGCCACAAAAAACCGGTACGCCGCAGCCGGCGAATGGTCGTGTGAATGTCTGCACTGCCCGGTTCTCATTTCCGTCCGGCTGTGTGCAGTCCCCTGAAGAAAAACATCTCCTACTTCCGGTATATCTCCTGTATCTTCCTGCCTGTCTCCTCATCGATCACACCGTCTGTCTCATACTCAAACCCCTGATCCTGCTCTGTCAGGATATGTTCTTTGATCTGGTTGGTGTAACAGATGCAGCTCATCCGGCCCAGGTATCTGGCCCACATGGAAAAAGACGACCCGGAGGCGATCAGCAGCGGCACCCTGGACAAAGCCATAATGTCCGCGATACTGGTGCCGAAAGTGATCCGCCTGGTATTGGGCAGTTCCAGCACCGGACGCAGTTCTTCTTCCGTCCCGTCAGAAAAAACCCACACCTTTACCGTCCGTCCCGCCAGCTTTCGGATCTGACAGATCAGATCCGCATACCACTGTACCGGCAGGGCGCTGTCATGGCGGCCCTGGCGCACCTGCTCCTCTGACACCCTGGCGAAATCTCCCAGCCGGATATGGACGCCGATGGAATCAGAAAAATCAAAGGAGAGGGCCTTCTTGTTTTTCGCCTTCAGATTCCGCTCCAGATTTTCCCGCACATACTGACTGTCATACAGCACTTCTTCAAAACAGCCCTCCAGTCCCTCGAATACAATCACACGGTCGTCAAACCGGTCAGCCAGCTTCTTTTTTGTCTCCGGCACCTTCTTTTTCACAGCCAGCAGCCACAGCTTTTTCAGTCCGCCCACCGCGCCGCACCGGTTCTGAAACAGGTCATGGTAAAACCGCTTATCCATCTCACGCCGCAGGATAGGGCCCAGCTTAAAGCTGAACCAGGTAGGCCAGATCATCCGGCAGTGATGATCCCTGGCGAATACCAGAGCCCTGGCGTAAGTAAACAGAATATTTCCCAGCCCGGCCCCTCCCAAGCGGACAAAACCCAGATCCTTTTCAGACAATTTCGGATAAACGTAGTTCATAACTCCTCCTTATGGCCACAGCGCCTCTTCCCGCAGCACCGCCAGCTTTTCGAAAAATGTTCCGTAATACCAGTCCCCGCCGCCCATCAGGGTAGGTGCAATGTAAAAGAAAAGCAGGATGCCCAGCAGCACGCCGTAGTAAAAAGTTTTCAGCCTCCGGCTTTCCTCGCATTCCACAGCTGCGGGCACGATCAGCGCGTACAGGCAGATAAAATACATATTCAGCCTGCTCCACATCGGCAGCCAGAAGTAAACGCTGTACAGCATGAAAATCAGGATCGACAGGTTGATATAGACAATATTTCCCCTCTTCTTTTCCCGCATTTTTTTCCAGTAATAAATGCAGAGCAGCATATACAGCAGGCAGAGAATCACCTGGGTAGGAGAAAAGTCTGCCTGGAAGGTAGCCGCGTCATTGGCCACATAAGGATAAAACCGGCCTACCAGCTGGTTAGCGATAATGTCCCTGCCCTGTTCGGAAAGGCTGGCCGCCGCCGAAAGCAGATAAACCACCCAGTAAACTACCGGCTTATACGGAAAGCTCATCAGAATCAATACCGGAACCATCAGCAGCGCCGTCTTATGGAACAGGGAGCCGGCAATCACCAGCAGCATACTCTTTATCAGTTTCCGATCCGCCGCGTACCCTACCGCCAGAAGCACAAAAGCCGCAGCCATCCCCTGGCGGATCAGGTTAAAGGAGCTGTAATACAGCGTAGTAAAAAAAATATAAATCCCAAAGGGAGCAAACCGGCAGTATTTGCGCAGCGCCGTCACGCCCAGCCAGCAGATTATCATGTTGGTGATGAAAATCACCACCTGAGACTCCTGGGTAAAAAGGGAGATGATCCGGTTCAGCCAGACATAGCCCCGCTCTGTCCCCGCATAGGTTTCCACATACCAGTCGGCGGCAATATTTTCAAAAATCTCGCAGTATCCGGCAAAATCTGTCCCCACCATATACCGCAGCCCGCCGAACAGCGTCAGGGTCACAAAAATCAGCGCCCAAAATATGCCGGTCAGCGGTATGGTCCAGGTTTGTTTGCCCCGGACAAACACAGCGTTCCAGTGGTTCACTTTTCCGATTTCCACACAGCAGCCCAGCGCCATCACGATGCCCAGCACTGTTACATATATAGCCATAGATTATCCTCTGTTTTTGATGATCTTCCTGAAAACGCCCAGTTTTTTTCCATACCGTCCCAGCTGATGGGCCAGATGAGAGGGCAGGTACCTGGGCGGCGTAGACAGCAGTACAAAAGAGAGACGGTAAAAGGGATTGCAGCCGGACCGTTTGCTGAACATTTTGCGCAGCGTCAGCCTGCCGTAGTCATTTTCCCCGGTGGCGTCCTCATCGAACTGATAGGTCAGCCCTTTTACCGAACAGATCCGGATGCCCTTTCGCCACGCCCGGATGGTAAACTCAAAATCTGCCGCGTAATGGGGCAGTAAAACGGGATGCATCCCGCCGGTTTTCATCCAGTCTCCCACTGTCAGGAAAAGGCTCCGGGTGGAAGCGCAGTTGCTCTGCTTCCCAGGGGGCAGCAGCCGTCCTGTCCCATCCTTGAAATTATGATAAAATATGCCGTCCAGCTGTTTTCCTGATTTCATGCCATAGCCGCTGCCGGCAATCATCGTACCCGGATATTTTTTCAGCAGCCGGACGCCCTTCTCAATATAATCGTCCCCGTATGATACATCGTCATTGGTAATCAGTACCGGAACAGACAAATCCTTCTCATGGGCTTTCAGCCACAGATATGCCTGGTGAAGAGCGCCGCCCCACCAGAGATTTCCATTTCCCCGGATAATCTCACAGCGGGGAAATTCCCGCCGGACCATATCCGCTGTCCCGTCTGTGGAACCATCGTCCACCAGCAGCAGATAAATATCCGCATATGTCTGCCTGTTCAGACAGGCGACAAACCGCTCTGTAATCTGATATCGGTTGTGCACCGAAGTCACCACATAAACCATGATAAATCTCCATTCTGCCGCTATGCCGGCAGCCGGGCAGCCTTTCTTCTATCGCTGCTGATTGCCGCGCCAACGCCTCTTTTTCTCATTCCTCCCGGCCAGATACTGATCGATGTCCCGGATATGGCCCTTGCCGATTTCCTCCATCGTATGTCCCTTTACCCGCTCCAGACTGTTTCGTCCCATTGCTTCCATCCGGCGCGGGCTGGACAGAATCCGCTTCATGGCCTGGGCCAGCAGGCGGGTATTTTCCGCCGGCACAATATAACCGTTCTTTCCCTTTTCCACCAGCTCCAGCCCGGCGATGCACCGGTCAGTGGAAATCACCGGCAGGCCGTTGGCCATCGCCTCATTGATCACCAGTCCCCATACATCCTCCCGGGTAGGCAAAACAAACAGGTCTGCCTGGCGGTACATCTGAATCAGCCGCTCCTTATCCATAAAATCCAGCAGCGTCACATGCGCCAAACCCAGCTCCCGGATCAGCTCCAGATAAGACTGGCGCAGGCCGCCGCCGCCGATAATAACCAGATTCGCGTCTTCGTCCATTTCTTTCCAGGCCTTCAGCAGCACATCATAGCCTTTCCGGTGAATAAACTGTCCCACTGACAGCACTGTCTTCCCCTCCGCCAGTCCCAGCTCCCGGCGAATCCCCTTCTTTTCCTCCCGGGTAAGGGGCTGCTCCAGATAATCCTCTTCTGTCAGGGAAGTAAAGTGATGATAGCGGATCTGCTCCTCTCTGGCGCCGTAATAGCGGAAATACTTCCCTGCCGATACCCCGCTGGCAAAGCAAAGGGCGGCATGGGTTACAAAAAGCCGTTTCACCGCTGTTTTCAGCGGATTCCGGTTAATAAAAGCGCCGTCACAATTTATGGCATAGGGCACCCCCGCCGCCATGCACCGGAATATCAGCTGCCCTGCCCGCCGGCTGAAATAATCGTAAGCCAGCACCATATCATAGCTTTTCAGCCTTTTCAGGCAGCGCCGGTAGGCCGCCAGGTTTTCCTCTGTATTCAGGACTTTAAACTCATCGCTTTCCACAAACCATTTGGCGTTTCTGTCCTGATTCTGCACCACCTCAAAAAAAAGCTCCACATCATAATGGCGGGCCAGCTCCCGGAACACCGCTACCCGGTAGGGCGCCGGGAAGATAGACAGAATCAGCAGCCTTTTCCTGTCTGTTTTTTCTCTCATTTCCCCATTCCGCCTTTCGCTCCCTTTTTTGCCTCTTCCTTTTCCCATTTATCCAGAAATTTCTCCGCATCTGTGGTCACAGAACCGTACCGGCTGATTTTCTCATCCGGCCAATTCCACCACTGGGTTTTCAGAAGACGGGCGATTGTCTCATCGTCAAAGCGCTTTCGGATCAGCCGGGCCGGATTGCCCGCCCAGATCTCATAAGGCCCCACATCCTTCGTCACCACCGCTCCCATGCCGATCACCGCCCCATCGCCGATGGTAAGCCCCGCCTTAATCATGGCGTTTGTGGCGATCCACACATCATTGCCGATGGTGGTCTGCTGAAAAATATCGTATTCATGACGTGCGAAATGCTTCTTCAGAATATTGTCCCATTTATGAAAAACAGAGGAAGTGGACACCCAGTGGAGGGGATGTCCTGTCCCGCCAATGTTGCAGCCTCCTGCAATGGAACAGAAATTTCCGATGTTTGTGTTGGTAATAAATGTGGTTCGCCCCACATAGGAATACCTGCCCAGCCGGCTCCTGTAAAATCTGGCGCCGGCACAGATCGCCGCCGTTTCGTCCACCTGGCTGTCTGACAGCAGGGCCAGAATCGACACCTTGCTGAAAAAACGCTTCGGCAGCCTGATAATATTGCTGAGTACAACCAATAATCTGCGCATATTCAATCCTCCAGAGAACCGGATTTTTTCACCTCTCGATGCAGCTTCTCATGCTCATATATTTTCGCATCCACCAGGAACCGGTACCAGTAGCCCTGAAGGAAATGAAAAATCAGCCCCTCCGGCCCGTCCAGAAAACCCAGCCGGATAAAATAACGGTAAAGGAAATACCAGTACGCCCGGCGCATCAGCGGCGTTTTATAGTACACCATATATTTCAGCCATCGTTTCCGCTCCGCCTGGCCGCCCAACAGCCTGGGCTTCATCGTCTCGCCCTCCCGCATGGCGTCCCGCTGCTCCAGCTGTTCCTCCAGCTCCTTATTGGAATACCAGTTGTGCTTATTAATCCACCATTCCAGATCCTTGGTATTATTGTCAATCAAATCTTTTGAAAATGTGACATGGCTGCCTTCCCGCAGCAGAAAATGCTCATCCATCAGCGTCTGCTCGCAGTAAGCCTTTCCCCGGCGGAAAATCCGCAGCAGCAAAGTCGGGTAAATGCCTCCGTGGCGGATCCATTTTCCCATAAAATAAACCCGGCGGCGCAGCATAACGCCCGTTACCTTTTTCGGCAGCCGGGGCAGCTTCCTCTCGATCTCCGCCGCCAGCTCCTCTGTCAGCTCCTCGTCGGCGTCGATCCGCATCACCCACTCTGTCCGGATATCCGTATGGGCCAGCCCCCAGTTCAGCTGGGAAGCATGATCCTCAAAAGGATGGGGATAGACGTCCGCCCCTAATTTTTTTGCCAGGGCAGCTGTCCGGTCAGTGCTGAAGCTGTCTACCACCACGATCCTCTCCGCGATCCCCCGCAGGGAACGGATACATTTCCCGATATTATGCTCTTCATTTTTTGTGATGATCAAAACAGTCAGATCTGCCATTTTTCTCCCCCTTTCCTGTTTCTTCTCCGGTCTGCCGCAGCCTGCCCTCTGTTTTCTTTCCCGCCGCAGCCTGCCGTTCTCTGCCGTCCTTTTCCTGCGCTGCCCGGGTACAGTGATCCCCGCCGCTTCGAATCACTCTGGCCGGATTTCCGGCGATGGTACAGTCCGGCCCGAATCTGCCGTGAACCACGCTGCCTGCCCCCACCACACAGTTATCCCCGATTTCCGTCCCTTTCAGGATAATAGAGTTGCAGCCGATAAATACATTTTCTCCGATTTTTACCGGGCGTGTGACCAGATTGTCATAAATATCCTTTTCCGCTCCTCCGGATTCAGAGAATGAAAATCGTTGTCAAAAATCTTGCAGTTAGCGCCTACCACCGTATAATCGCCGATCTCGATCAGCTCCCTGGCGTAGATGGTGCTGCCGGAGATGCCTACATGGCTGCCGATTTTCACCCGGCCGCGGCCTCTGGCAATAATAATGGTTCTCTGATAAAGCCCGATCAGATTGGAGATAAAATTACTGTTGATTGCGCAATCGTCCCCGATTTCCAGAGACGCCTGGGGAAAACGGAAGATAAAAGGCCAGCCGCCCAGCTTCAGCCCTTTTCCGTATTTCACCCGGTTCAGCTTCAGCCCCAGCCTGGGGAGAAAACTGTTCACCTTTGACATGCCCTTCTCCTTTCCGCAGTACCCTGCTGCCCGCCTCTTCGTCAGGCCAGGATCAGCTTTCCGCCTTCCATTAAAATACACTCAATCAGATAAAGCCTGCTGTATCCATTGTCCCGGTAAGCATGATATTTGGAGAGGAAACGCGCCCATGCCACCTTCGGCTGTTTCTGATTGCTGGAGCCGCCCAGCCGGTAATTGGCCAGGATCTGGTTCACTACCACCACCTTACGGTGATCCCTGCGCAGCCGCAGCATCAGATCCAGATCATCGGCATTCCCTTTGCAGGCATACTGATAGATTCCATACATTTCTTTTGTAATAAAGGTGGTAGGATGGTTCCAGTCCCTGGTCGTAATATAATGCTCCCGGTAGCGGGCCTTTTTTACCAGCACTGTCCCATCCCGCTTAAACATCCGCAGATCGGCATACATCATATCATAATGGGTTTCCTCCCAGGTTTTGGCCGCACAGGCCGCCGCCTCCGGCTCATACCAGTCATCGCTGTTGATCAGCCCGACCAGGTCTCCGGAAGCCATGGCGATTCCCTTATTCATCGCCTCGTAAATGCCATGGTCTTTCTCTGATACAATCCGGTAATCATACCCCTTTTCTGCAAAAGCCTGACGGTAGCTTTCGGCGATCTCCACTGTCCGGTCAGAGGACAGGCCATCAATAACGATATATTCGATCCTGGGATAGGTCTGTCCAAGCACCGACTCGATGGTATCCCGGATGGTCGCCTCGCTGTTATAGGCCGCTGTTATCATACTGACTGTTATCTCTTTTTCCATACCCAGCCCTCTTTTAGTCTTCCTTTTCTCCTTCTGCCGGCCCGGATTGCTTTTCCAGCTGCGCCGCCCGCTCCATATCCGCTGATTTTTTGCTGGTAAAGCCCTCCGTACTTTCTTTCATAAACAAAATTTTAACGGTCATCAAAATCAGCTTGATATCCAGAAGAATAGAATAATTTTCGATATACATCATATCCATTTTCAGCTTGTCATAGGCAGAAGTATTATATTTTCCATATATCTGGGCAAAACCGGTAAGGCCGCCCTTCACCTTCAGCCGGAAGGCAAACTCGGGAATTTCCGCCGTGTATTTTTCCACATGCTCCAGCCGCTCCGGCCGGGGGCCTACCACGCTCATATCTCCCCGCAGAATGTCAAACAGCTGGGGCAGTTCATCCATCCGGATCGCCCGGATCACCCGTCCGACCGGCGTAATCCGCGGATCCCGCTCTGTAGCCGGGATGACTCTGCCATCCTTTTCCGCGTCCACGATCATGCTGCGGAATTTGGTAATATAAAATACCTTTCCTCCATTGGTTGCCCTGGCCTGGCGGTAAAATACCGGGCCGCCGTCATACAGTTTAATCGCCAGCGCCGTAACCAGCATAAAAGGAGAAGCAATCAAAAGGCCCAGGCCGGAAATCAGGATATCCATACACCGCTTGATAATCTTCTGCTCGATGCTCAGCCCACTGTTGCGCGCCAGCAGGATCGGCGTATCAAACAGGTGAAGATCCTCAGAATTTCGAAGGATAATATCAGAAATATTCGGACACACATAGACGCGGATCGATGCGCCGTAGCAGTATTTAATCAGCCGGTTGCGCAGCTCCGCAGGCACATCGCACAGGATCACTCCCTGGGGATGGGCGTCGATTTTTTCCGCGATCCGGTCAAAGCCCTCGCTGAAATGAATCCGGTCATTGATAATGTATTTTTCTTTCCGGCTGTTCATCTTCTCAATCAGGCTCTGAGCCGCTTCCTGGTAATCTCCGTATACGATCACCAGCTTCCTGGGCGGAAACATCCGCACATAGCCATAATTCAGCAGGGAGGAAATAATTATGATACCCACAATATCCGCCAGGGTCATCACCATCAGAGGCAGCGGAGTCACCAGCTTATTGGAGATCAGAGATGTCTCCAGATAAGTAACCATATTCACGCAAACCACAGAAAGGCTCTGGGAATATACCATATTCGTCAGCTTCTGGTAGCCGATCTTGGAGGCGCCGTAGAGGTTCATAAAGGTCAGCAGCAAAATCACATACAGGCCCAGCATCACATAGTTGCCCCGCTTGGCAAAGGTAAAGCCGGCGCCCATCACTTCATCCACATTATAATAACCCATCCACACATACCAGAATACGGCAGCTTCCACAGCCACCATCACCAGTGTGGAAAGCATACGGTATACTCGCTTATATTTTTCGTATTGATTGTTCATATTTTCAATTTTCCTTATTCTGAAAATCTGCCGCCGGATAGGCGGCATTCATTCAGGGATGCCAAATGCGCCCGCCAGATTTTCATCTTTGGTGGTACGTCAGCTGCCGGGCGCATGCAGGTTTACTCTGCAGGTTTACTTTTTCTGGATCACATATCCCTCCAGCGCCGCCCCTGTCACCGAAAGGTTTACAAAAGCCCGGTCTGTCTCATCGGCATTGTCCTCATCCTCTGTGACAAACAGATAGACCATGCCCGCCTCCGAAGCCTGATCCAGCGCCGGGGCAGAAACTGCCGCCCGTCCGGCTGTCTCCAGCTTTACGCTGCTTTTCCGCTCTGCCAGAGCCGCCTCCAGGCTGCCCCTGCTTTCCTCCAGCCCCTTCCCCTGGCCGGGAGACAGCAGCAGGACGCTGGTTTTTCCCGCCTGCCTGGCTGCCGCATCCAGGAGGACTGCCAGCAGCTGCCAGCTCTCCCGGTCATTTTTCTTAACCTCACAGAAACAGGGAACCGGGGAAATCTGATCCATCTCTTCCCTGGAGCGGATCGTACAGTCATAGAACACCTTAACCGCCACAAAAACGCACCAGAGGAAAAATCCCGCGCCCATAATCATAATCTTATTCCAGGACAGGAAGCTGCCTGCTGAAAGGGTCACAGCCCTGGGCTCGTCCAGCTCAAAAATTTCCACGCTGCCGTTGGCCTTGGTCATATAAGTCGTCATCACCGGCTCGTCGATGATCTCCCCTCTCAGCCCCATAATTTCTTCCGCCTCTGACAGCAGCAGACGGGTATATACCTGCGCCAGGAAGCGGGTTCGCTCCAGCCCGTTGCTGCGGACGATCACCCTATAGCACATCGATGTGCCGCTCATATCCACATTTGCCGTATCCAGATTTTTGTTAAACTCCTCATAACCGTTTTCCAGCAGCGCTTCATTTACCTGCTCGCGGATCCGCTCGCTGTACAGCAGGGCGCTGTAGGCGTCGGAATAGTCCTCGTCCCCGCTGTCAATATACACCAGCGCCTGGCCCTGGAAGGTATCCATCGCCGCGCTGGCCAGGTCAGCCCGGTACTCGCGGAAGGTCATCAGACCCACGACAGCCGCGCAGGCCAGCAGCACCGCCGCCCCCAGCAGCCAGTATTTCTTGATATTGCACCATATCTTCCGGGTGCTGATCAGCATTTCGCCTTTCCATTCTCTGGTTGTTTTCTGATTCACAATTATACCTCCGGACAAATTTCTCTTATTTTAGTATAGCACAGATCAGAGCCGGCTAAAACTGAAATTTCACATATCCCCTGCTTCTGTGCAGCTCGTCAAAATACCATCCGTATTTATAAATCACATAATTGTCTGTCCGGGCGATCTCCGCCAGCCCCGCAGCCTGGAGATAATCATGACAGGGCCCGTCCAGGTCATAAACCACATAGGCAGTATCGGTATTATTCAGCGCGTTCATAAATTCTTCGTGGGGAATCCAGTACCGGTCCAGCACCAGCAGCTCCACCAGCCGGATCCGGCTGTTCAGCCACACATTGTCCGTGTCGTCCACTGTCCGGCCGGTATTGACCGTGGTCATCATATTTTCATAAGGAATGATTACCCGGAAGGAAGGGTCATACTGGGTAATCAGCAGGTTCAGGTCAAAATCAAAAAATACGCCCACATCCTCCAGACGCTCCCGCTGGGCGTCCTTTCGAATCACATCACAGGCAATGATCATATCGTCCGGAATCCGGTAGGGATTGGAAGTCAGCGGCAGATGGCGGCTCCAGGCCGGCGTCCCCGCCAGTACGATCACTGCGGCCAGCGCCAGAAAAGCCAGCGCCTTTTTCACCCT
>CALWQE010000061.1 GCA_944383605.1 uncultured Lachnospiraceae bacterium | reverse complement strand
GTGTCCTATGATAACTGGCTTCAGGAAAAGGGGGCGGGCCTGCAGAGGGAAAACTGCAGGACGCCGTCTTCCTGCGCTGCCGGACAGCAGCTTTCCTGCCGGAATCCCAGACGGCCGGCCAGCTGCTGTGAGGGGAAATTATCACTCCGGATACGGCAGAAAGCCTGTTCCCAGTCTGTGGATTCCCACAGATAATCCAGACATGCCCGGCAGGCCTCCAGCCCCAGGCCCTGTCTGCGCCAGGCCGGGCTGATCAGATAGCCCAGCCATGGCCCTTCCTTTCGCAGACGGAAGCCGCAGTGCCCTACCGGCTTTTCGGAGGCGGCGGACAGAACCGTATACATGCCCAGGTCGAAAAGACCGTAGGCAGTCCGGATATAGGCCTCCAGAAATTCCTCCTGCTCCCCCGGTGTGAGGCGGGGCGGAAAAAATGCCGCGCCGCTGCCGGCGGGCGTTTCCCGGTACAGCTGCGAGAGCCAGGGGAGATCTGCCATGCAGGTTTCCCGCAGGATCAGCCGTCTGGTAACGGCGATTCTGGCAGGCTGCCCGTGGAACCGGCAGAAGGCTTTTTCCAGATAACCGGACAGATCAGGGGTGAACGCCTGGAAGAGGTAGGGAGCGCCGGAGAGAAAGGGGGCCTGCGGGGGCTGAAAACCAGCGCAGGCCATGGGAATATTTCCGGCAGCCTGCAAAAATTTGCTGTCATCAGACAGCACCATCGCTGTGCGGGGGTCTGTCCCGCGGCTTCGGCAAAAGGCGCTTAGAGCTTGGGCCAGGGCTTTGACTGAAAACCGGGCGGGAGCATCAAAAGCAGGGCCGCTGGGCCGGCAGACAGAAATCCCTCTCTTGGCTTCTGCTTCCAGGAAATCACGAAGGCCGGCAGGGGTTTGGCTGCCGTGAAGGATCAGGATCAGGATCCGGCAGGAGAGGCGGTCAGCGCTGCAGTCCATAAATATCCTCCCCGCTGCAGAAAAAGGTGACGTCTCCGTCGGATGTCAGCCAGCAGGAGATGCCCATTTCCTCCAGCAGCTCCAGCGTCTCAGGATCTGCCGGATTTTTATCCGAGCAGCAGATAACGGCGAAACGGGGAGAGGCGGCTTCCAGCAGTTCGGGAAGCGCCTCATTCCAGGAGCCGTGATGGGGCATTTTAATCCAGTCGCAGGACAGGGTGACGTCTGACTGAAGGAGCAGGCGGATCCGCTCTTCCTTGATATCCCCGGTAAACAGGAAACGCTGTCCCTGACAGGAAACCATAGTGACCAGAGAGCGGTTATTGTCATCGTCTGCCTCAAAAAACTGGTTCTGAGGATCGTTTTCCGGATAGATCTCCAGCGTCAGCGCGCCTGCTGTGATGGTGAGCGGCTCTGAGACAGAAAGGACGTCGCCGTGGGCGGAGACGGCTTCCTGGTAAGGCTCATAATGTTTGCTGTGGCCCGGATAATCCGGCTGAATGATCTGCTTCACGGAGCAGTGCTCCAGAATATAAGGGACGCCGCCCATATGATCTTTGTCATAATGGGTGACAACCAGGTGGCTGATCTCTGTAATGCCCAGCTCTTCCAGGTTCTCCGCGATTTCCTTTCCATCCTCTTCTTCCCCGGCGTCAATCAGGACAGCCTGGGAGGAGCCCTCTGTGTACAGCAGGGAAGCATCGGCTTTTCCGATTTTCAGAACCCTGATCTGAAAATCGGGATCAGCGGGTGGGGTATGGCTGACGCATCCGGACAGGATCAGGGAGAAAGCAGTAAAGAGAAAGACCAGTCTGGATATCAGATTTGGAAAAGACAGATTATGCATGGGTACTCCTTTGTGACAGCTGGCTGTACCAGCAGGTAAACAGTTTTAGCCCGTCAGCCGCGTCCGGTCTGGCCAGGGAAAGGCAGAGCCGCTCCGGATGCCACTGCAGGGCGATAATAGGCAGCGTGGTATGAATCAGGGCTTCCGGGACGAAATCGGCAGTTTCCTGGATGACCCGCAGCTCTCTGCCCAGCTTTCCCACACCCTGATGGTGAGCGCTGTTTGTGACGAAGGTGACGCCGTACAGCCGCTCCAGAAAAGAGCCTTTGGCCGTCCATGTCCGGTGAAGCTGGTCGCCATCCTGATACTGATGGACGCTGGCTGTGGGGAGGTGCTGGATCAGGGTGCCGCCGAAATAGACATTAATGAGCTGCATCCCCCGGCAGATGCCCAGGACAGGCTTTTTTTCCCGGACGAAGGCATCCAGCAGGCGGAACTGGCGCAGGTCGGTTTCCCGGTCGATCAGACGGGAACCCTGTACCGGCTGATGAAAAAAAGCAGGGTCAATGTCCCCGCCGCCTGGCAGCAGCAGGCCGTCCCAGCCATCGGCTGCGGCGGCATCCGTGTCTGCCTGGCACACCGGCTGAAAACCGGCTGCTTCCAGAGCTGCCTGGTAATTTCGAGTCTGTTCCGGTTCGCCTGCGATAAGAATTTTCATGAGAAAATAACTCCTTTATGGATAGAAACTTCTTACCAGGATATGCGGTGACGCAGGAAAATATGCTCTGCTGTTTTACCGGTCAGAACCAGACTGGGGAGCCCGGCGGCTGCTCAGCATCTGGCTGATAGCGGGGTGAGCCCGGTAGCGGGCGATTGTGTTGCCTACATGCTCCTCCGCATAAAATTCGGAGGCCCGCTGGTTTCGCGTAACCAGGGCGTTCAGGATGCGTTTGTGCTCTTCAAAGCCTACCGTGTGGCCGATCTCCCGGTTGGATTCGTTAATCTGGTTCTGGAAAAAACGGCTCAGAATGCCGTTTACCTTTTCCAGGACAGAGTTATGGGCGATATGGGAGATGAAAAGATGAAATTCGTAATCCAGGTTGGAATAGACGGCCAGGTCGTTTTCCTGGAAGGCGGCGGCCATACGGGCATAGATTTCCTGCAGCTGCTCCAGTTCTTGGTCGGTGGCCCGAACCGCCGCATAATGGGCGGCCATCGCCTCGATGCCCTGGCGGAACTCCAGCATTTCCCACAGATCCCGGGAATCCAGGACAATAAAGGGAATCATTTCGTTAAATTCTGCGGCGGCCATAGCGGCGTCCTTGATATAAGTGCCGCCCCCGATTTTGGTTTCTACCAGTCCCAGAGCCAGCAGCCGCTGCAGGGCTGAGCGGATCGTAATGCGGCTGACGCCGTATTTCTGGCACAGCTCATTTTCTGAGGGGAGACGGCTTCCCTTCGGGTATTCTCCGGAGCCGATCTGTTTTAATATTTCGTGATATACCGTATCTGCGGCATTGCTTTCATTTCTCATTGTTACCTCTTTTCTGACGCATCTGCGGTTGTTAGCCTTTGCGGATGCGCGGCGAATTTCTGCGGGGCCGCAGAAATCGCATATGCGCAAGTATAATGGCTTGCTTCATAAGCATTATATTTGCGCATGATTCGCCGGGGTATATGCTTCCCTTCGGTCAGCGCGAATCAGCGCTGATATAATGCTTACTTCGTAAGCATTATATCATGAAATCAAGGGTTGTCAACATGGCTGGCTGGGCGGCGCTGTACAGCCGGACAGAGAGAAAAGCCATAATTGAAAAATGAAAATCCCATAAAAATACTTAACAAGAGAAAATCAGAGGCTGCAGGATAGGGTGCAGGTAAAATGATTTGTAATACAAATTTTGAGAAAAATATGAAAAAACCGATTGACATGTAATACAGAATGATGCTATGATAAGAACCAGATTGAGGCTAGTTGCATAATAAACCGGTTAAATTGTGCGAAAAACTAAAAATATTTCACAAATTATTTTCAAAAATTGTAATACAATATGTATTACAGGCGAGGAGAATTGAGATGAAAGCGATTCAAGTGGTAAAGCCTGGCGAGATGCGGCTGGCCCAGGTGGAGCGGCCGGCGCTGAAGACGCCTACCAGTGTGATTGTGAAAGTGAAGGCGGCCGGTATCTGTGGGTCAGACGTACATATCCTGCATGGAAAAAACCCTTATGCCACCTATCCCAGAATCGTTGGCCATGAGGTGGCCGGCGTGATTGATGAGGTGGGAGAGGCAGTAACCAAATATCATGTGGGAGACCGTGTGGTGGTAGAGCCTATTTTATTCTGCGGGAAGTGTTATCCCTGCCGGACCGGACGGCAGAATGTATGCGAAAATCTTCAGGTTTACGGCGTACATATGGAGGGCGCTTTTGAGGAATATATGTGTGCGGAAGAATCTGCTCTTCATATTTTGCCGGATGGGATTTCCTTTGAACAGGGTGCGCTGATCGAGCCTTATACCATCGGCGCTCAGGGGCTGTGGCGGACAGACGCCAAAGCAGGCGATATCTGCCTGATCCATGGCGCAGGCCCCATTGGCCTGGTTACGCTGGATCTGGCGAAGGCGGCGGGGCTGACCTGTATTGTGTCAGAGCTGAGCGCGCCCCGGCGCAAAATGGCGGAAACCTTTGGCGCTGACCGGGTGGTTAATCCGGGAGAAGAGGATCTGAAGCAGGCCGTGGACGAGATGACAGAAGGAAAAGGGGTCAATATTATCTTTGACGCGGTGGGGATCCCTGCTCTGGTAGAAACGTCCATTCCGCTGCTGTCCGCTGCCGGGCGGTTCCTGGAATATGGCTATGGATTCGGAAAAGCGGCGGTGGATTTCGACCTGATGAATAAAAAGGAACTGACAGTGCTGGGCACCCGGCATCAGAATTATCGTTTCGAGCCGGTGATTCAGGAGTTTAAAAATCATCTGGATAAGGTGGACATGCTGAGAACCCATGTCTTTCCGGTAGATGATTATGAAAAAGCGTTCCAGGTATTTGAGGACAAAAATTCCGGCGCCTGCAAGGTGGTTATTGTGTTTGATGCAGAGGGAGGGGAAAGCTGATGGTGATTAACGCGCCTTCTCTGGCGAATATTCCGCTTACAGAATTTACTGTGCAGCTGGAAGAGCTGTACGAGGGAGGGGTCAGGTTCTTTCATGTAGATCTGATGGATGGCCATTATGTGCCGAATCTCTGCCTGCCCCTGAACTGTGTGAAAGATCTGAAGGCCAAATATCCTGACTGTACGGTAGAGGTTCACATGATGGTGGATAATCCTGCTTTCTATATCCCGAAGATGAAGGAGCAGGGAGCGGATTATGTCAGCTTTCATTGCGACAGCACGCCTTTTGTCAGAAGAATGCTGACCGAGATTTCTTCTGCCGGTATGAAGGCGGGCATCGTGCTGAACCCGTCCCAGCCTGTAGATGTGATTCGGCCTTACGCGGAGTATCTGGATTATATCGTGTTTATGTCTGTAGAACCGGGATTTGCCGGACAGAAATTCCTGGACGGCTCCATGGAGCGGCTGCGTCAGCTGGCGCTGCTGCGGAAGGAGCTGGGCCTGAACTTCCAGATCATTGTGGACGGCGGCGTCCATTATGGTATTGCAGAGGAATGTGTAAAAAACGGCGCAGACGCGCTGGTAACGAATATTTATATGGTATTTAACCAGCCGGAGGGCATTACGGCTGCCTGCAGACGGTTCACAGAAACCATGAAAGACGTGGTTTGTGAAATATAAAATTTATAATGGAAAGGGGATTATTTATGCACAGAAAACTGATGGCGCTGGTACTGGCGCTGGCGATGTGCCTGAGCTTGGCGGGATGCGGCGCAGGCGGAAGCGGAGAAACGGAAACGACAGCGGCGCAGGAAACGGCTGCGCAGACAGAAGGCACGACTGCAGAAGCCACAGAGGCAGCTGACAGCGGAGAAGATGTGGGAGAGGCTCAGACAGCCGGCGCTTCCGAAGCGGACGGAGAAGTGTTTAAGGTTGGGGCGTTCCTGCAGCTGACAGGAAATAACGCGATCAACGGAACGGAAGCCAGAGACGCTCTGGTAATGGCTGTGAATTATGTAAATGAAAATGGCGGCTTCAATGGCGTTCCGGTGGAACTGGTGGTTTATGATACCCAGGGTTCGGCTGAGGAGGCTGTTAAAATTGCAAACCGGTTTATTGAGATCGACCAGGTGGATGCGGCGATCGGTTCTGTAAACTCCAATGAAGTGCTGGCGGCGGCAGGCTACCTGAATGACGCTCAGGTCTGGACGTTCGGACTGGGAACCTCTCCTACATGGATGGAAGAGGACTGGCCTTATGTATTCCGGGCAACGATGAACAATGCGTATGTTGTGCCGATTGTACTGGATATGATTGAGGAAACCGGTATTACCAGCGTAGCGACTTTTTACGGCCAGGACGACGCGTCTCTGACAACTGCGGAAGAATTTGAAGCGCAGGCAGCAGAACGGGGAATCGAGATTGCAACGTCAGAAAGCTACGATGTAGGCGACACAGACTTTTCCGCGCAGATCGCCAACATCCTTACATCAGGCGCGCAGGCGGTATATCTCTCCCTGTCGGGCGAAAACATTCCGCTGACGGTAGAGCAGCTGCGCCAGTATGGCTATACCGGAATTATCTTTAATAAAGAGTCCTTCATGAATCTGTATATTGAGATGGCCGGTATCGAAAACTCGAACTATATCGCTTTTTCCAATCCATATGTAACCTATGATTCTGTGGATGACATTACGATCCCGATCGTAAAGGAATTTTGCCAGAGATATGAGGATACCTACGGCGCCATTAACGCTTCCGAATGCGCATACAGAGCGTGGGATACGATGATGGCTATGTGGGAAGCATCCAAGATCGCAGGCAATAATGAACCGGAAGCGCTCCGGGAAGCAACCAATCAGATTTCCGGACTGGAAGCTCTGGGAGGAACCATGGACTTTACATCAGGGAACAGAGAAGCATTTGAAACATTCAATAAGTTTATCCTGATCGATGGAAAGAATATTCTGTGGGACGACTGGATGGCAGAAGGCGGCTACGATGCTTATAAAGAAGCGACAGGAAATGAATATTAAATGGTAAAGCCTGCCGGAAAACAAAACGGCAGGAAGCCCAAAAGGGCGGAGAATGGAGGACGCAGACAGCGCGCCCTCCACGCTCCGCCCTTTTGGCGTCATAGTAAAATCCCCCCCCGCTCAGCGGGGATGGAATATCTTTGGGTTAAAGTACTCCTGCGCTGGAATAAAAGTGGGTTTTCAAGCCAAACGAAGTGTTCTTTAGTGGCTTTTATAAATACCGTTTGATAATATCCGGGTTTTCCAGTGCGTTCTCAAGGATGCGGCTAAGCACAGAAGTATATCCTTTTCCAAGAGACTTTGCTTTTTTTATCGCTTGCGGAGATAACCGCAGCGTAACAGTTTGTTTTTGCCGGTCTGCCTTTCTTTCACTGGTAATCCTTTTAAATTCCGACAATTCTGCATCGGAAAATTCCGGACATTCATCATCCGCACTAACCGGAAGGGCGATGGCCCTCTGAAGCATTGCGATCTGCTCGGGTGTAGGTTCTTTTGTAACATCAATATTCTTCCGCATTGTAATATGCCTCCTTTTCCCTTTTTGTGGCTAACCTCGCCGATATAATCCGTATCGCTTCTTCTCTTTCGGTGTACACAATCAGAACAACTATGGCCACGCCTCTGATTTGACCTATCGTGATATACCGATCCTCATCGATAGAATGTGCCGCGTCGTATTGCTCTATACGGTCAGGATCGCCGAATACAAGGGCTGCTGTGCTGAAATCCAGGCCATGTTTTGCTATATTAGCCCTTTCTTTCTCATCGTCCTATTCAAACAGCATTCTACTTACCTCCCACTGCTTATATGATATAAAAATGTAAGACAAAAAGCAATACTTTTTGCCTTACATTTTTGGTTAAACAGTAAAAAACACCTGCTCAGCGGGGGAAAGGAATATTTCAGATGCTGTCCATCGATGCACTACCCTAAGTCTGCATTGAAGTGACCGCCCGTTCCGTATATCCGAAATAATGTTGTAATTGGAGCCGGAAGTATTGTCACAAAAGATATTCCTGATAATGTAATTGCGTATGGAAATCCTTGCCGAGTAGTGCGTCAAAATAAATAATGTATGTTTCAGCTGGCAGACCGTCAGCGCGCCATCCGGGTGCAAGCCGCCGGTTAAGCCGGTGGCTTGACTTCTTCTGGAAAGAACTGTTTAAACATGATATAATGTATAATGCTTATGATATCATGCTTTCAGAGTAAGCCTGCATGCGCCCGGCAGCCGACGTATCACCAAAGATGAAAAACTGGCGGGCGCATTTGGCATCCCTGAATGAACGCCGCCTAATCGGCGGCAGATTTTCAGAGTAAGCCTGCATGCGCCCAGCAGCCAACGCGCCACCAAAGATGAGAAACTGGCGGGCGCATGGGGCATCCCTGAATGAACGCCGCCTATCCGGCGGCAGATTTTCAGAGTAAGAGGAAGAAGAGAGGTTGGACAATGGAAAAGCTTGTAATTATTATAAATGGAACCGGAGGAGCAGGGAAGGATACTCTTTGTGAGCTGGCGGCCCGTCATTACCGGGTGAAAAATATCTCCGCCATTACCCCGATTAAGAAAATCGCGGCGGAAAACGGATGGGACGGGGGAAAGGACGGAAAGTCAAGAAAATTTCTGGCAGACCTGAAACAGCTGTTTGTGGATTATAATGATCTGCCCAACCGCTATCTGGTAAAAGAGTACCGGGAATTTCTGGACGGCGACAGCCAGCTGCTGTTCGTACATATCCGGGAGGGCAGCGAGATTGATAAATTCAGGCGCTGCGTGGAAATCCCCTGTGTGACCCTTCTGGTTTGCAAAGATTTCGGAGATCAGGTGGTATGGGGGAATGCTTCTGACGATCAGGTAGGGCAATACCAGTACGATTACTGCTATCATAATGAAAAGCCGCTGGAAGAGGCGGAGGCGGATTTTACCGCGTTTTTGGGACGGGTGATAGAGGAGCAGGAGAAGAGGAAAGCGCCTGGCCTGTCCTGACGAGACAGCGGGCGCGCCGGGAGGGGGAGTTTTGAAAGGGCTCTTTACAAATCTGCCCGGATGACGCAGCAGATGCGTCAGGAAGGAGGAGAGTATGAACGGAAAGGAACAGGTACAGTATCTGGGACGTTTCCTGAGCGGTATGGTGATGCCGAATATCGGCGCCTTTATTGCCTGGGGACTGCTGTCCGCCCTGTTTCTGGAGACGGGGTGGCTGCCAGATGAGCGGCTGGCGGCGCTGTCAGAGCCGATGGCGCTGCTGCTGCTCCCTGTACTGATCGCTTATACCGGCGGCGGGATGGTGTATGGGCGCAGAGGTGCTGTCATCGGCGCAGTGGCGGTGATGGGCGTTGTGGCGGGGGCCGGCACGCCTATGTTTCTGGGGGCGATGGCGACTGGCCCGCTGGCCGCGTGGGTGCTGAAAAAAGTGGATGCCCTGTGCGAAAAAGCGGCCAGGCCGGGGTTTGAAATGCTGCTGAATAACTTTTCTATGGGGATTACCGGGGCGGCATTGGCTGCGGCGGCAATGTTCGGCATCCGGCCTCTGGCAGACATGCTGAGCCAGTGGGTCAGCAGCGGCGTAGGCTTTTTTATCGAGCGGGGGTTTTTGCCGCTGGCCAGTATTTTGATTGAACCGGCCAAGGTGCTCTTTCTGAACAATGCGGTGAATCATGGGATCTTGTCGCCGCTGGGGATACAGCAGGCGGAAGAGACGGGAAAATCCATTCTCTTTTTGCTGGAAGCCAATCCCGGGCCGGGACTGGGTATTTTGCTGGCATACTGCGCGGCAGGAAAAGGGAATGCCCGCCATTCTGCGCCGGGAGCGGCGGTGATTCATTTTCTGGGAGGGATTCATGAGATTTATTTTCCTTATATTCTGATGAATCCATTGCTGATTCTGCCGGCGATCGCCGGAGGCGCCAGCGGTATTTTTGTATTTTCCTTAACGCATGCGGGGCTGACGGCGCCTGCCTCTCCCGGCAGTATAGCGGCAGTGTTGATGATGGCCTACCGGGACAGTTATGGAGGCGTAGCGGCAGGGGTGGCGGTATCTGCTGCGGTGGCATTTTTCACGGCAGTGCCGCTGATCCGGCTGCACAATGCCCAGCTAAAAGGGGACGGCCAGGATTCTCTTGAGCTGGCCAAGCGGAAAGCGGAGATTATGAAACGGCAGGCCCAGGGGAAAATGCTGAAGATCGTTTTTGCCTGCGATGCAGGTATGGGTTCCAGCGCCATGGGCGCCGGGATTTTGAAAAAGAAGCTGAAAGAGGCGGGGGTAACTGGGGTGGAAATCAGCCATACGCCGGTATCCTCTATCCCCCGTGACGCAGATATCGTTATTACCCAGAAGGAGCTGGGCGCGCGGGCTGCCAGATCCTGTCCGGGAGCAGAGCGGATTCTGATCCGGTATTTTCTGGACGCTCCCGAATATGACCAGCTGGCTCAATGGCTGGCTTCCGAACAGGGAAGGGGAGGAAGGGCAGAAGCCAGCCGGGAAGAGGTCGGACGAGAAGAAGACCGCATAGGGAAAGCCGGCGGGGAGGAAGGCCGCCGGAAGGAGGACGGCCGGGAAACGGCCGGCGGGGAAGAGCCTGGCGGAAGCAGCCCGGCGCCGGAAAAGACAGCCGGGGAGGAAGAAGCAGCCGGAGAAACAGCGCGATCCCCCCAGGCAGTCCATCCGTCTCCCATGCAGCTGCTGCAGGAGAAAAATGTCCTGGCAGACTGCAGGCCGGACAGCCAGGAGCATATTATTCGAAGACTGGGAGAGCTGCTGGCGGCCTCTGGCTATGTGGAGCCGGAATATATAGAAGGAATGCTGGAACGGGAACAGAAGGCTTCTACCTATGTAGGAAATGGCGTGGCCCTGCCTCATGGGACGGAGGCCTGCCGGGATCATATCCGGGCGTCAGGCTTTGCTGTTATGGCCTTTCCGGAGGGAATGGACTGGAACGGCCACAGGGTCTATCTGGCTGTCGGCGTGGCAGGAATCGGAGAAGAACATCTGAAAATTCTGTCTGCTATCGCGGGAAAGCTGATTGAGGAAGAGGCTGCCGTCCAGCTGGCCAGACAGGACAGGACGGAAATCTGGAGGACGCTGACAGTAGAAGAAAGCCCGTCTGCCCCGGATTCCGGGGACAGTCAGGGCGGAGGCCTGTAGTGTTTTTTGTAAAAGCGGAAAAGAAGGAGGCGCGGCAGGCGCGCCAGGGAGAGAAAAATGGAACAGATTTATGTGGAAAAAACAGCTTCAAGAGGAATCGCTGCGGCGAAGGTATATAAATATCAGGATCCGGATCTGCGGCCCGCTCTGACAGCCATTACAGAAGAGCAGGAGGCAGGGGAGATAGAACGGTTTCGCAGTGCCAGGGCGAAGATGATCGGCAAGATGCAGGAGATGGCGGACGACAGCGGTATCCTGGCGGCCCATATCGAGGTGGCAAAAGACGGGATGCTGGAGCGGGGCGTGGAAAAACGGGTCAGGGAGGAAAAGAAAAATGCGGAGCTGGCCGTATGGGAGACGATCCGTGAAATCGGAAATATCTTTGCCGGCATGGACGATCCTTATATGAAAGAACGGGAGGCGGACGTGCTGGACATCGGAAAGCGGCTGATGGCAGAACTGAAGGGAGTCAGCCTGCCGGATCTGGGAGCGCTGGAGGGAGAAGTGATTGTAGCGGCTGCAGATCTGTATCCTTCTGATACGGTAAAGCTGAATCCGAAGGTGATCAAAGGGATTATCACAGAGCGGGGCGGCCTGACCAGCCATGTATCCATTCTGGCAAAAAGCATGGATATTCCGGCGCTGGTGGGCGTGACAGACATTCTCAGCCGGCTGGAGGATGGGGTGACGGTCTGTATGGACGCGGGAAAGGGCGTCATCGTAATCGATCCGGACGAGGAGGTGCTGGCCGGATTTCAGGCGCAGCGCGAGGCTTATCTGCTGGAACGGCAGCGGCTGGAGCAGCTGCGCTGCCGTCCGGCTGTGACGCGGGAGGGAAAAAGGATCGCCCTGTGCGCCAATGTAGGCAGCGTGGAGGATATCGAGCAGGCGCTGGAGATGAATGTGGACGGTATCGGGCTGTTCCGAACAGAATATCTGTATATGGGCAGCAGCCATTTTCCTACAGAGGAGGAGCAGTTTGCCGTGTATGCAAAGGCGGCCAGATTATGCCCGAAGGAGCTGACGATCCGGACGCTGGATATCGGCGGGGATAAAAAGCTGGACTATTTTTCTTTTGACCGGGAGGAAAATCCTTTTCTGGGCTGGAGAGCGATCCGGATTTCTCTGGATATGAAGGAAATGTTTAAAGAGCAGCTGCGGGCGATCCTGCGGGCCAGCGCCCTGGGCCATGTGCGGGTGATGTTTCCGCTGATTATCTCTCTGGAAGAGCTGCGGGAGGCCAGAAGGATGGTGGAGCTGTGCCAGCGGGAGCTGGAACAGGAGGGCGTGGCCTTTGACCGGAATATGCCGGTGGGGATGATGATGGAGACGCCTGCCAGCGTGCTTCTGGCGGAGGAATTTGCCAGGGAAGCGGATTTCTTCAGCATTGGAACCAATGACCTGACCCAGTACCTGCTGGCGGTAGACCGGGGCAATAAGCGGATCGCAGACCGGTTTGACTATTTCCATCCCGCCGTTCTGCGGGCGATCCGCCATATTATCCATGCCGGCCATCAGGCGGGCATCACGGTGGGCATGTGCGGAGAGATGGCCGGAGACCCGCGGGCAGTGCCGCTGCTGCTGGAGCTGGGGCTGGATGAGTTCAGTATGTCGGCGGGGAGCATAGATTATGCCCGGGAGCAGATTTTAAATTATAAAGGCCGGGAATGGAAGGAAGGAGACGGAACCGGCGAAAAAAAGTAAGCCAGAGGCGCAGAGAAAAGAAAGCAGGAAAAGGCAGAAGAGAAAATGTGCCTGCGGGAAATGAGGACGGCTAATAATGAGAGAACTGAGAAATATGACCACGCTGTGCTATATTGAGGCGGATGGCTGCGGATTTTTCTCCCTGAAGCTGCGGTATGAGGGAGACAGTCTGGCAGAGAGGAAAACAGAGTTTAAGACCTGCTAAAAAACTGACAATTTAAAAATAATCAACAAAAAATAGAAGAAATAACAGAAAAGATTGGTTAATTTTTAAAATAATGGAGTGTTATAATACAAATGTAACAAGAAAGAACGACTTAACAGACCTGGCAATCAGAAACTGGGCCGCTAAGCAATCAGTGAGTTGGAGGAAAAGATAAATGAATACTTTAAAAGCTGAGAAGCGGGACATGACAGTAAAGGCAAAGAAACTGAGACGTGAAGGATTTGTTACCGGCAATGTGTTCGGCAGAGAGATGAAAGAGACGATGCCGGTTAAGATTGAGAAAGCCGCTGCGGAGCGTCTGATCAAAACCAAAAAGAAGGGCAGCCAGATTATGCTGGAGGTAGAGGGCCAGCAGTATGATGTGCTGATTAAGGAAATTCAGTATAACGCCATTAAAAATCAGATTGACGAAATTGATTTCCAGGCTCTGGTACAGGGCGAGAAGGTACATTCTGTGGCAGAGGTTATTCTGCTGAACCATGAAAAGGTAATGGGCGGACTGCTGCAGCTGAGACTGTCTGAGATCCAGTATAAGGCGGCGCCGGATGCTCTGGTGGAAACAGTAGAAATTGACGTGGAGAAGATGAAGATCGGCGATGTGATTAAGGTGTCGGATCTGCCGATCGCTTCTGATAAAGACATTGAACTGATTACCAGCCCGGATGCGGTTGTAGTCATGCTGACAGAGATTCACAGAAGCGCTGAAGATGCGGCGGAAGAGGAAGAGGCTGCGGCAGCAGAATAAGATAAGGAGTGACAGTTCAGCCGCAGACGGGGGCTGTGCAGCAGCGGATATCCTGGGAAGCAGGCGGCCTGTGCCTGCATGGCGAATTGTTACGATAAGGAAACGTTCCCGGCAGAGTAAGCCGGAAGAAACGGCCCCGGAAGAGGATGGAAGGAAAGACCTTCATTCTCTTCCGGGGCTTTTCTTTTTGGAATATCGGGCTATGTG
>CALWQE010000060.1 GCA_944383605.1 uncultured Lachnospiraceae bacterium | reverse complement strand
GTCCCGGCTGGGCGTATTTGGGAACCTGCATGGTGGCTGTGGCGTAATGCATATTGCCCTGGCCGCCACGGCCGCCCTTGAGGAGTATTTCCCGCCGGTGTTCGCCGGACATATCCATGATGACTTTTCCGGTCTCTTCATCTTTAATCACAGTTCCCGGCGGAACTTTAATAACCAGGTCTTCGCCGTCCTTGCCATGGCACCGGCGCTTGCCGCCTTCCTGGCCGTTCTGGGCGGCATATTTCCGGACGTGGCGGAAATCGCTCAGCGTATTTAAGCCTTCGTCTACCTCGAAAATAATGTCGCCGCCCCGACCGCCGTCTCCGCCGTCGGGCCCGCCGTTGGGCACATACAGCTCCCGGCGGAAGCTGACATGGCCGTCTCCGCCTTTGCCGGATTTAATAAAAATTTTTGCGCTGTCTGCAAACATAAATTTCCTCCATTGGGTGTATGTTCCAAAAAAGCCGACGCCTAAAAAAGCGCCGGCTTCATGAACTGCGAATCACTGTCAGATTTATTCGTTCACTACTTTGGGATATACAGAAACCTGTTTCTTGTCTCTGCCTTTTCTTTCGAATCTTACCACGCCGTCAACCAGAGCGAATAATGTATCATCGCCGCCGCGGCCTACATTATTGCCGGGATGGATCTTGGTTCCCCGCTGTTTGTAAAGAATATTTCCAGCTTTCACAAACTGGCCGTCCGCTCTCTTCGCTCCCAGTCTCTTAGATTCGGAATCTCTGCCGTTCTTGGTAGAGCCTACACCTTTTTTATGGGCAAATAACTGAAGATTCATGTTTAACATAACCTTACACCTCCTTGTAAAGGATTTTTAAATACTTGCTGCCATACTGATCCCGGATATTTTTCAGCCCCAGCTCCAGACTTTTCAGAAAAAGCTGAGAGGTTTCATCCTTGCTGGTATCCAGTCTCAGATACAATGACCCCTTCTCTTCCTCCGTCCGCACTGTCGCCCGGTCAGAAGAAAAGTTTTCAATGCTGTTCGCCGCATTGATCGATAATGCGGATACCGCGGCGCATATGATATCAGAGCCATAGGCCCCGTACCCCGCGTGACCTTTCACCGCAAAACCGCGGTAATGCCCGCTGCTGTCACGGTAAAACCTTGCGCAGATCATTTTTGTTCACATCCGTCCCGCAAAGAACTCGATTACTGATTGATCTTTTCGATCTTCAGCTCAGTATAAGACTGTCTGTGGCCGTTTTTCTTGTGATAGCCCGTTTTTCTCTTATACTTGTAAACAACTACTTTCTTCGCTTTGCCGTTTCCGATTACAGTTGCAGTAACGGACGCTCCGGCTACGGTAGGCGTTCCGACAGTAAATGTCTCTCCGCTTACAGCAAGCACCTGGTCAAAGTTATAAGTAGAACCTGCTTCAACATCCAGCTTCTCTACTCTGATAACGTCTCCTTCAGCTACTTTGTACTGTTTACCACCTGTTGCGATAATTGCGTACATATGGTAACCTCCTTATATCCAATACTCGCCAATTATGGTGGCTGCGCCAGGCAGCTCTTATAACCTCATTGTGCGGCACACTGAAATATCATACCATTCAGGAAAAAATATGTCAACTCTTTTTTGCCGAACCTGGGATGCCTTTTGCTCCAGTTTGACATATGCGGGGCACAGGCTGCCTGGGGCCCCGCAGGCCATTTCGGGCCTTTCTCTTATGTAATTAGAAACGCGCCAGGAGCCAGCCCGGAAACCATATGCTGAAATCCGACCAGAATGGAAATAATAAGCAGAAACGACACATCAGACATATATATGATCTCCCCCTAACATAATAGAAATGACTCGCATGAAAACGAACATCCAGAAATGAAGCATCATGCTTATATTTAAAAGCATAGCATACAACATTATGGACGTCAATCTGCGGGCGGGCAGAACATTTCGCCTCTGTTCGCCGGAAACCGGCGTCTTTCGGGGAAAAAAACGCAGAAACCTGTTTTTTTCCCCTGCCGCCGCCGGAATATGCCAGACATCTGTCTTTTTCTGTCATCCGTTTCTTAGAAGAAAGCCTTCCGCGGCTTCTCCCTTTCCGCTCCAGGCCGTCCTTTACTGCCCGGCTGTCAGATCCGCCGTATGGTTCCAGCTCAGCTTCCTTCCCATCTGCTCATAAAAAGGGGGATATACCCTGCGCCGGGTGATTTCCATCAGATTCAGCCTGGTCAGATCCAAAGCCTCCGCTCCCGCCGGATCCTGGCGCAGCAGCTGATTCATATACCGGAGCAGCGTTTCCTGATCTTCCTTTTTTTTCAGGTCAATAAGATCCACCAGAATCATGCCTGACAGATTGCGCAGCCGCAGCTGCCGGGCGATCTCTGCTGCCGCCTCCATGTTCATTTTCAGGAAAGTACCGCCGGGGCTGGTCTTCCGGGTATACTTGCCGCTGTTAACATCGATCACAGTCATCGCTTCTGTAGGCTCAATAACCAGATAGCCGCCTGATTTCAGCCAGACCCGGGGGGAAAGGCAGTCCTGCGCCAGCTTTTCCATCCGGTAGAGCCTGGCCAGAGACAGACTGCTGTCTGTATAGAGGCGGACGGGATATCCGGGAAAAGCGGCGGCCAGCTGCCCGGCGGTTTCTTCGCTGTCCGTGACGATCTCATCCAGAAAAGGCAGATCCCGAATCATGGCGGTCAGGGCGGACGGCGCCTCGTAAAGCCGGGTATAGCAGGTTTTATAGGGAGCCCGGCTAACCAGCTGCGCCATCTGACCTGCCAGCACCGCCGCCTCTTCGGTCAGTATTTTTTCCTCTGCCTGCCAGGCGTTGGTACGGACAATGACAGAGCAGCCGGGAGGACGCAGCGGCTCCAGCACCTTCCTGCAGGAAGCCTTCCACTCCGGGTCAGATATTTTCTGGGAAAAGAAGATGCCGGAACCCCCGTATGCAATCACCAGATACCGGCCCGCCAGGCTGAAATCAGCCTTCACCACCGGCGCCTTTGTCTTGGAGGCATCCTTTTCCACCTGCACCACCAGCTCATCGCCAACGGTCAGCCCGCCCTCTTTCTGCCGGCTGGTATACAGCGCTTCTTTTTTCTTCGGCTCATAATAACAGATCTGGCCAGAGCCGATTTCCACAAAAGCCCCGTTAATATTGGTCAGGATATTTTTCACCTTTCCGATATAAATGCTGCCCACCAGGCTGGGACGGCCCTCCGCCAGCTGGAGAGAGACCGGCTGCCCGTCTTCATATACCGCTGCCAGCAGTCCTTCCCGGTATCGGGCGATCACACATGTTCTATTCAATTACTTCACCCAGCTCCTCCAGCGGAACCAGCTCCTCTCCATCTGCCCGGGCGTACAGCTCCATCCGCCGGATCTGGCAGGCCAGGGGATTCCATTCCTCTCCCTGTTCCCCGGCAAAAGCCTCCATCACCAGCTCTGGCTTCAGATTTTCCTCGCTTCCGGCAGCCAGCTGCAAAAAAATACAGTCAGGCTGGATGCGCCAATCATAAATCAGGGGGCGGATATCCACCTCTTTCTCGCTCTTTTTCGTTTTCTTTACCACCGGGATGGACGTTCTGGACAAAAAGGCGTCAAGCCCCTCGGGACAGCCCTGGCAAAACGGAAGGCAGTAGTCTGCCGCCGCTACGATGGACATGGCGTTTTTGCTCCCGTCTTTCAGCAGGCGGACGCTGCTGACCCGCATTCCTTCCACCATTACCTGATTCAGCCGTTCTTCCATATCGACGGAGGAAGAGACAGAATGAACCTGGATGTCCATATATTCCCCCTCTGACTCCAGGCCAACGCCCAGCGGGGAAGCGAAGGACATAATCTGATGGGGGCTGAAGCCGCCGGAATAAGCGATATCAATGCCCGCCCGGCGGATTGCCTTCTGGAAATAACGCATCACATCCAGATGTCCGATAAATTTCATACAGCCATATTTGGAAAATTTAATTCTCAGCTTCATAACAAACGCCTCCTCCAAAAGTTCTGGCTCCGCAGCCGGAACAGCTGATCCGGCAGTTGGGAGTTGTTTCGCCTGCCTGAGCCCGCTTCCACTCCCGCGCCAGGAAATCCTTGGTTACGCCGGCGTCAATAAAGTCCCAGGGAAACAGCTCGTCCGCCTCTCGTTTCCTGCTGGTATAAAAATGGTAGTCCATCCCCAGGGCGTCAAACGCAGCCATCCATTTGCTGTAATCAAAAGTTTCGCTCCAGGCGTCGTACATACAGCCCCGCCGGTATGCTTCCTCGATGATCTGCCCTACCCGCCGGTCGCCTCTGGCCAAAACGCCCTCGATAATCGTTTCCTCCGGGGAATGCCACTGATAATGAAGACTTTTTTTGTTCAGCTGCTCCTTCATCGTATGGTTGACGATCCGGGCCCTGTCCAGATATTCCTCCGGCTCCAGCATGGAAGCCCACTGAAAAGGAGTAAAAGGCTTCGGGATAAAAAAGGAGGAGCTGGCAGTTACCTGTACCCTGCCGCTTCGTTTTTCCTTGGGAACGGTATCATAATAAACCTTTGCCACCTCATTGGACAGCAGGGCGATGCCCCGCATATCCTCTTCCGTCTCTGAGGGAAGGCCCAGCATAAAGTAAAGCTTCACCTTGTTCCAGCCGCCCTCAAAGGCTGCTGCCGCCCCTGTCAGAATATCCTCCATGGTCAGCCCCTTATTGATCACGTCCCGCAGCCGCTGGGTGCCTGCTTCCGGCGCAAAGGTCAGGCTGCTTTTTTTAATATCCTGTACCTTGCTCATCACATCCAGAGAAAAGG